>JAIWOS010000036.1 GCA_020217265.1 Thiobacillus sp.
CTGCGCAGCACGCCGTCGGGCGCCTTCGGCTCCTGCCGCTTCAAGCTGAAGTCGCTGGAAGCCAACAAGCGCGAATACGAGCGCCTGATCGAAGTCTTCAAGGCGCACAACATCGGCTACTTCTTCTACAACGGCGGCGGCGACTCGGCCGACACCTGCTTCAAGGTCAGCCAGTTGTCCGAAGCGATGGGCTATCCGATCCAGGCGATCCATGTGCCCAAGACCGTCGACAACGACCTGCCGATCACCGACTGCTGCCCCGGCTTCGGCTCGGTTGCCAAGTACATCGCGGTGTCCACGCTGGAAGCCAGCTTCGACGTGCGCTCGATGGCGAAGACCTCGACCAAGGTGTTCGTGATCGAGGTGATGGGCCGCCACGCCGGCTGGATCGCCGCCGCCGGTGGCTTGGTGGAAGACCAGGGCATTCCGGTCGTGATCCTGTTCCCGGAAATCGAATTCGACCAGAAGAAATTCCTCGCTGCGGTCGACAAGAAGGTCAAGGAACACGGCTTCTGCACGGTGGTGGTGTCCGAAGGCTGCCATTACCCCGACGGCAAGTTCCTCGCCGAGCAGGGCACGCGCGATGCCTTCGGCCACGCCCAGCTGGGCGGCGCCGCGCCGGTGGTCGCCAACATGATCAAGGACGCGCTCGGCCACAAGTTCCACTGGGCGGTCGCCGACTACCTGCAGCGCGCGGCGCGCCACGTCGCCTCCAAGACCGACGTCAAGCAGGCCTACGAGTTGGGCAAAAAGGCTGTCGAACTCGCGATCAAGGGCCACAACTCGGTGATGCCGACGGTCGACCGCGTTTCCGACAAGCCCTACCGCTACAAGATCGGCATGGCTCCGCTGTCCAAGGTGGCCAACGTGGAGAAGTTCATGCCGCGCGATTTCATCAGCAAGGACGGTTTCGGCATTACCGAGAAGTGCAAGCGCTATCTCACCCCGCTGATCCAGGGCGAGGACTATCCGAAGTACAAGGACGGCCTGCCGGTGTACGTGACGCTGAAGAACGTGGCAGTGGCGAAGAAACTGCCGGAATTCAAGCTGTGAATCATGACGCTTGAGAAAGCCAAGCAGCTGCTGCGCGTGCAGGCCGACTTCGGCGGCTTTTACAACGGCAACTCGGCCAAGCTCATCCTGTCCGAGGTGCAGCGCGAGCATGGTCAGGCGGCAGTGGATGAATGCATCCGGGAGCTCGGGCTGGATCGGGTGTTCGGCTTCAAGCCGGGCACCCGGTTCGAAGGTGGCCTGGCCTTGGGGCAATAGGTGAACGGCAGCTTCGGCTGCCGTTTTTTTTTTGTGGCGACGGAGGAAACAAGAAAATGAATGAAGGCTTGCTGTTTGCCCTGATAGCGGCGGTGCTCGCACTGCTCTACGGGATCGTGTCGATCAAGTGGATACTGGGACTGCCCACCGGCAACGACCGCATGCGCGAGATCGCGGCGGCGGTGCAGGAAGGCGCGTCCGCGTATCTGAACCGGCAGTACACCACCATCGGCGTGGTCGGCGTGATCCTCTTGATCGCCATCTTCGCCTCGCTGGGTTGGCAGACCGCGGTCGGCTTCGCGATCGGCGCCTTCCTTTCCGGGCTCACCGGCTACATCGGCATGAACGTGTCGGTGCGCGCCAACGTGCGTACCGCCGAGGCCGCCACCAAGGGTCTCAATGCCGCGCTCAACGTCGCCTTCAAAGGCGGCGCCATCACCGGTATGCTGGTGGTGGGCCTCGGCCTGCTCGGCGTTGCCGGCTACTACGCGGTGCTGACCCTGGGGCTGGGCGAGACGACCGAGAAGGCCACGCACGCGCTGGTCGGCTTGGCGTTCGGCGGTTCGCTGATCTCCATCTTCGCCCGACTCGGCGGCGGCATCTTCACCAAGGGCGCCGACGTCGGCGCCGACCTGGTGGGCAAGGTCGAGGCGGGCATACCCGAGGACGACCCGCGCAATCCGGCGGTGATCGCCGACAACGTGGGCGACAACGTCGGCGACTGCGCCGGCATGGCCGCCGACCTGTTCGAGACCTACGCCGTGACCATCATCGCCACCATGCTGCTGGGCGGCCTGTTGATCACAGGCTCGCCCGAGGCGGTGATCTATCCGCTCGCGCTCGGCGGCTTCTCCATCGTCGCCTCGATCATCGGCACGTACTTCGTCAAGGCGCGCGAGGGCGGCAAGATCATGAACGCGCTGTATCGCGGCCTCATCGTGTCGGGCGTGCTCGCGGCCGTGGCGTTCTACCCCATCACCACCTGGATGATGGGCGAGGGGGTGACGATAGCCGGCGAACTGGTGACGTCGATGAACCTGTATCTCGCCACGCTGATCGGGCTGGCGCTGACCGCCGCCATGGTGTGGATCACCGAGTACTACACTGCGACGGAATTCAGCCCGGTGCGTCACATCGCGCAGGCCTCCACCACCGGCCACGGCACCAACGTCATCGCCGGCCTCGGCGTGTCGATGAAGTCCACTGCCGCGCCGGTGCTCGCCGTGTGCGCAGCCATCTGGGGCGCCTACGCGCTGGCCGGCCTGTACGGCATCGCCATCGCCGCCACCTCGATGCTGTCGATGGCCGGCATCATCGTCGCACTCGATGCCTACGGCCCGATCACCGACAACGCCGGCGGCATCGCCGAAATGGCCGAACTGCCGGATGCCATCCGCAACATCACCGACCCCCTCGACGCCGTCGGCAACACCACCAAGGCGGTGACCAAGGGCTACGCCATCGGTTCGGCCGGGCTTGCCGCGCTGGTGCTGTTCGCCGACTACACCCACGCGCTCACGACCCATGGCAATGCTTCGCTGACGTTCGATCTTTCGAATCACATGGTCATCATCGGCCTCTTCATCGGCGGCATGGTGCCGTACCTGTTCGGCGCGATGGGCATGGAAGCGGTCGGCCGCGCCGCCGGTTCCATCGTGGTCGAGGTGCGCCGCCAGTTCAAGAGCATTCCCGGCATCATGGAAGGCACCGCCAAGCCCGAATACGGCACCTGCGTCGACATGCTGACCCGTGCCGCGATCAAGGAAATGATCGTGCCTTCGCTCCTGCCGGTCGCGGTGCCCGTCATCGTCGGCCTGACGCTGGGCGCGCAGGCGCTCGGCGGCGTGCTGGTCGGCACCATCATCACCGGCATCTTCGTGGCGATCTCGATGACCACCGGCGGCGGCGCGTGGGACAACGCCAAGAAGTACATCGAGGAAGGCAACCACGGCGGCAAGGGCAGCGAGGCGCACAAGGCCGCCGTCACCGGCGATACCGTGGGCGACCCCTACAAGGACACCGCCGGCCCCGCGGTCAACCCGCTCATCAAGATCATCAACATCGTGGCGCTCCTGATCGTGCCGCTGATCGGCTGAGCGAAATGGGTTAAGCTTGCCTCCGGGGCGCGGCCCCGGAGGCAACGTTGGCAATCATCAACAGGAGGAAACAATGGCTAAAAACATGGGAGGCGCGGATCGCCTGATTCGCGCTGTGGTGGGCATCGGACTGATCGGCTATGCAATGTCCAACCTGCCCGGCGCGGAGGACTGGATGGTTCCCGCAGGTATCGTCGGCTTCGTGCTGCTGCTCACCGCGATCATCGGAATCTGCCCGGCGTACCTGCCGTTCGGCATCAAGACCTGCAAGACAAAATAAACTTTTGCGTTAGCAGGCAGTCTGCACAGTGCGCCCGCCGGGCGCACTTTTTTTGGAAACGTCATGCGATTCATTTCTGCAGCCTTTGCACTTTTTCTCGTCGGCTCGGCCCACGCCGGCGGCGTCGAACGCCTCAAGGCCTTCATCGCCGGCGCCCGCACCGCCGAGGCCGATTTCACCCAGACCGTGGTCGACAAGACCGGCCGCGTCACCCAGCAGGCCAGCGGCAAGATGGCCTTTTCCCGTCCCGGCAAATTCCGCTGGGACTACACCGCGCCTTATCAGCAGATCATCGTCGGCGATGGCACGAAGCTGTGGCTTTACGACGCCGACCTCGACCAGGTCACGGTCAAGCCGCTCGGCGACGTCGTCGCCGGCACGCCGGCCGCGCTGCTTGCCGGCGACAATGCCATCGAGAAATACTTCAATCTCAAGAACGCCGGCGAATCCGGCGGCCTCGAATGGCTCGAAGCCACGCCCAGAAACAGCGATACCACCTTCGAGCGCATCCGCATGGGGTTCCGCGGCGATGTCCTCGCGCAGATGGAGCTGGTCGACCAGTTTGGCCAGCGCACCACGCTCAAGCTGAGCCGGTTCGCGCGCAATCCCGGCATCGCGGCCTCGCGCTTCAGGTTCACGCCGCCCAAGGGCGCGGATGTGATCGGCGAGTGATCCGGGGCCGCGGCGCACTGTCGCGAGTGTCCCGGTTGCATCCATGCAGCGGCCGGGTTTCCTGAATTTAACATTTCATCCGGGTATCGCCGGGAGGGCGACTGCGGGACAATAGCGGCCACGATCATGTGTCCCCCCGCAGACCTGTTCGGCCCCGACGCCGACGCCCCCGGACCCGCGCGCGACGATTCCCGTGCGCCGCTCGCAGAGCGCCTGCGTCCGCACTCGCTCGCCGAGGTCGTCGGGCAAACCCATCTGCTGGGCTCCGGCAAGCCGCTGCGGCTGGCCTTCGATTCCGGCAAGCTGCATTCGATGATCCTGTGGGGGCCGCCGGGCGTGGGCAAGACCACGCTGGCGCGGCTCACCGCACAGGCCTTCGGCGCCGACTTCATCGCTCTTTCCGCCGTGCTCTCTGGGGTGAAGGACATCCGCGAAGCGGTCGAGCGTGCGCGCATGAACCAGAGTCTGGGACGCGCCACCATCCTGTTCGTCGACGAAGTGCACCGCTTCAACAAGGCTCAGCAGGACGCTTTCCTGCCGCACGTCGAGTCGGGGCTATTCACCTTCATCGGCGCGACCACCGAGAATCCCTCGTTCGAAGTCGTCGGCGCGCTGCTCTCGCGCGCGCAGGTCTATGTGCTGAAGCCGCTCACGCCCGACGAGCTCGGCCTCTTGATGCGGCGCGCATTGCAGGAGCTGCCGGGCCTGAAACTTGGCGAAGGCGTCGATCGCTTGCTGGCTGCCTACGCCGATGGCGACGCCCGCAAGCTGCTCAACCTGCTGGAGCAACTCGACACCGCCGCCGCAACCGCCCAGGTCGCGGAAATCGACATCGCCTTCGTCGAGAATGCGCTGGCGCAATCGCTGCGCCGCTTCGACAAGGGCGGTGAAGCCTTCTACGACCAGATTTCCGCGCTGCACAAAAGCGTGCGCGGTTCTGCGCCCGACGCCGCGCTCTACTGGCTGGTGCGCATGCTCGACGGCGGGGCCGACCCGCGCTATCTCGGCCGGCGGCTGATTCGCATGGCGAGCGAAGACATCGGTCTTGCCGATCCGCGCGCCTTGCGGCTCGCCCTCGACGCGGTCGAAACCTATGAAAGATTGGGTAGCCCCGAAGGCGAGCTCGCGCTCGCCGAGGCCTGCCTGTATCTCGCCTGCGCGCCCAAGAGCAATGCCGCTTACGTCGCCTACAACGCCGCACGCGCCTTCGTGCAGGCGAATCCTTCCAGCGAGGTGCCCATTCATTTGCGCAATGCGCCGACCCGCCTGATGAAGGAACTCGGCTACGGCCGCGCCTACCGCTACGCCCACGACGAACCCGATGCCTATGCCGCGGGCGAGCGCTACTTCCCGGACGAGCTGCCGGCGCAGCAGTTCTACGTGCCCACCCCGCGCGGCCTAGAGGGCCGGATCGCCGAGAAGCTGGCGCAGTTACGCCGGCTGGACGATGAGGCGGAGCAGGGGTGATTTGTTTTTTTCCGATATAGTGCCCGCTGCCTACTTGCCGAAGCGCCATTCCGGACCATGTCGAAAACCCCCAAGTTCCTGCTCGCCTGCCTGCTTTGCCTTGCCGTGCTGGGGGGGCTGGCCTGGCTGATTCAAACCCTGCTGGCATGACGCGCGATACGCCCCTGAGCGACGACGAAGCCTGGATGCGCATCGCGCTCGACCTCGCGCGAGCGGCCCGGGACGCGGGCGAAGTGCCGGTCGGCGCCATCGTCGTCGCGGGGGGGGAAATCGTCGGCCGCGGCTACAACCAGCCCATCGGCAGCCATGACCCCACCGCGCACGCCGAAGTGGTGGCATTGCGCGACGCGGCAGGCCGGCTCGCCAACTACCGCCTGCCCGGCGCGACCCTGTACGTGACCATCGAGCCCTGCGTGATGTGCGCCGGCGCCATCCTGCACGCCCGCGTGGCCCGCGTGGTATACGGCGCGAAGGAATACAAGACCGGCGCCCACGGCAGCATCGTCGACGTGTTCGCCGAACCGCGTCTCAACCATCATTGCGAGATCGTGGGCGGCGTGCTGGCGGACGCGTGTGCGGCCATGGTCTCGGAGTTCTTCGCGACGCGCCGGCAGCAGAAGAAGGAAGCCCTGCCATGAACGACCTCCTGATCGAGGTGGACATCCGCCGTCAGCAGCTCTATCTGTGGGAACCGACGCCCGACGGCGACCAGCTGATCCGCCAATATCCGGTCTCGACCGCAGTCAACGGCCCGGGCGAGGCGGCCGGCAGCTACTGCACGCCGCGCGGCCGCCACCGCATCGCCGAGAAGATCGGCGCGGGGCAGCCCCTGTTCGCGGCTTTCAGGGCGCGCGTGCCCACCGGGGAAATCTGGACTCCCACACTGGATGCGGAGAACCCGGGGCGCGACTGGATCCTCACCCGCATCCTGTGGCTGGAAGGTCTGGAACCTGGCAGGAACCGGGGCGGCAGCGTCGACACGCACGACCGTTACATCTACATCCACGGCACCCACGAAGAGCACCGCATCGGCACGCCGGCCTCGCACGGCTGCATCCGCATGAAGAATGCCGACGTGGCGGAACTCTTCGACCTGGTGAAGGTGGGAACCGAGGTGCGGATTTCCGCCTGACCCGGCTCGCCGCAGGCACGAAAAAGCCCGGACTATGCCGGGCTTGTGTCCGTCGGGCTGGCGCGGCCTACTGCAATACCACCAGCGTGACGCGGCGGTTTTCGGCGCGGCCCGTGCGGGTCTTGTTGCTGGCGATGGGTGCCGATTCGCCGTAGGAAATCACGTTCATGCGGTGCAGGGCGAAGCCGTGCTGGATTGCCAGGTAACGCCGCACGGCCTCGGCACGCGCCTCGCCGATGCGCAGATTGGAGGCTTCCGTGCCGCTGCTGTCGGTATGGCCCTGGATTTCGATGTAGACGTTGCGGTTCTCGGCCTTGATCTTCGCGGCAAAGTCGTCGAGCGCCTGTTTCGCCTGCTCGCTGAGCGTGCTGCCGTCGAAGCCGAAGGCGATCTGGCTGGTGAGCGTGGTTTCGTAGAGGAACTTGCCGGCGGCGAGCTTGCCAGCGGCGTTGGCGCGTTCGAGCGCTTCCTGCGCGGTACGCGAGGCGCCGTCGAGCGCGGTTTGCTGGCTGTTCACGCGGTTTTCCAGCCCCTGAATCAGGCTGGCGGTCTTCCCGAAGCGGTCGCTCGTCTCGGCCTGCTGCCCGTCCACGCGCTTGTTCACGCCGGCGATCTGCTCGTTGACGTAGTCCTTGGTCGCACAACCGCCAAGCAGGGCGGCGGTGGCAAGGGCGGCAAGAAAAAAGCGTGGATTCATGGCGTGCTCCAGTCGTAGGTACTAAATAAGCTTAGACGATCATCGGCTTGCCGTCGTTGAGATTGAGCCAGCCCTTGGCGATGCGGTAGACGAACCACACGAAGGCCACGCCCCACACAACCCAGCCGACGAGGATGAAAAAGGTGAGCGCGCCCAGTACGCCCCACACCAGGCTCCACCAGAAGGTGCGGATCTGACAGGTGAAATGGCTTTCGAGCCAGGTGCCGCGCGCGTCGTCCTTCTTGATGTAGTCGAGCACGATGGCGACGATGGCGGTGATGCCCGAGAACAGCGACAGCGCATACAGCGCGTACGTCACGTGGGTGAGCGTCTTCAGGCTGGCGAGTTTGTCGTCGGCTGCGGGTTCCATCAGCGGGCTTTCTCGTAAAGCGGCATCATCTTCGGCACCAGCGCGTTGAGCGCCTGGATGCGGTCGGTCGGCGAGGGGTGGGTGGAGAGGAACTTGGGCGGCTGGCTGCTGTTGGCGGCGTTCATCTTTTCCCACAGCTTCACCGCGGCGCGGGGGTCGTAGCCGGCGCGGGCGGCGAGTTCGATGCCGTAGCGGTCGGCCTCCGATTCGCTCGCGCGGCTGTTGGGCAGGTTGAGCGCGATGTCGGCGATGGGCGCGAGCCCGGTGAGGTCGGTGCCTGCCACGACGGAGCCGAGCACCAAACCGCCCTGCGTCGCCAGCGCGCGGCTCATGCGCTCGCGGCCGTGGCCGAGCAGGGCATGGGCAATCTCGTGGCCCATGATCTGCGCGATCTCGTCGTCCGACAGCTGGAGCTTGCTGATGATGCCGGTGTAGATCGCCATCTTGCCGCCCGGCATGCACCAGGCGTTGAGCGTGGGTTCGTCGAGCACCGCGACCGACCACTTCCAGTCCTTCGACGGCGGGTACATCACGGTCGCCTGCGCGATCAGGCGGTCGGTGATGCGCTTGACGCGGGCGTTGAGTGCCGCGTCGGTACTGAGCTTGCCGCTCTTCTGCGCTTCGGTAAGCGTTTGCGTGTAGGCGGTGGCGGACGAGGCCTGCGCCTGTTCCTCGGACACCAGCACGAACTGCTTGCGGCCGGAGACGGGGTTTTCCTGGCACGCAGTCAGGGTGGCGGCGGCAAGGGCTACGGCAAGAAGGCGTTTCATCGTTGCAGATTCCTCAAGGCAGATCGCGGGAAAAAACCGAGTAAAGCACGTTCGCCCGTGTGCCCCCTGTTAAATTTCTTAAATCCCGCGCAAGAGTTCGTTGATGCCGACCTTGGAGAGCGTTTTCTCGTCGACCTTCTTCACGATGACGGCGCAGTAGAGGCTGTACTTGCCGTCCTTGGACGGCAGGTTGCCCGACACCACCACCGAGCCGGCCGGCACGCGGCCGTAGTGGATCTCGCCCGTTTCGCGGTCGTAGATCTTGGTGGATTGCCCGATGTAGACGCCCATCGAGATCACGCAGTTGTCCTCGACGATCACGCCTTCGACCACTTCGGAGCGCGCGCCGATGAAGCAGTTGTCGCCGATGATGGTGGGGTTGGCCTGCACCGGCTCCAGCACGCCGCCGATGCCGACGCCGCCCGAGAGGTGCACGTTCTTGCCGATCTGCGCGCACGAGCCGACGGTCGCCCAGGTGTCGACCATCGCGCCTTCATCCACATACGCGCCGATGTTGACGTAACTGGGCATCAGCACCACGTTCTTCGCAATGTACGAGCCCTTGCGCGCGGCGGCCGGCGGCACCACGCGGAAGCCGCCTTCGCGGAAGTCCTTCGAGTTGAAGTCGGCGAACTTGCTGGGCACCTTGTCGTAGTAGTTGGTGTAACCGCCCTTGATGAAGGCGTTGTCTTCCATGCGGAAGGACAGCAGCACGGCCTTCTTGATCCACTGGTGGGTCGTCCAGTTCTGCCCTTCGGTGCGCTCGGCGACGCGCAGCTGGCCGCAGTCGAGCAGGTCGATCACCGCCATGACGGCGTCTTTCACCTGCGGGTCGACGTTGCGCGGGGTGATCTCGGCGCGGCGTTCGAATGCGTCTTCGATGATGGGCTGGAGTTCTTGCATGATGGGTCTACCGTGTTGAGATGAGGGGAATCAGCGTATGGGGCAGAAGTCGGTGTCCAGTTGGGTCCAGACGAGCCCCGGAATGTCAGGGTGCGATTGTAAGGCCTTGACCGTCTTTTCGACGCGCCAGGCCGGTTCGTTGCGGCCGAACAGCACGTGCGCGCGGCCGTCTTCGCCCACGTCGAAATCGACGAAGAGCGCCCCTTCGCGTGCGAGCACGCCCTGCACCGCATACTCGACTTGCGCCGGCGTGGCGGCGAAAACGGGTGCGGCGCAGGCGGCTGCCACTAGAGTGAGCGCAAGGTGTTTCATGTTTTTACTTTAGATACTCGACGATGCGCTGCGCCGCCTCGATGCACTGTGTTTCGCCTTCGACCAGCGCGATGCGCACGAAACCGCGGCCGGGGTTGATGCCGGCGGCGTCGCGGGCGAGAAAGCTGCCGGGCAGCACGGTGACGTGCTGTTTCTCGTACAGGCCGCGTGCGAAGGCCGCATCGTCGCCGCCCGGTACCCTGGCCCACAGGTAGAACGCCGCATCGGGCGCGTCGAATTGGAGCACGGGCCTGAGGATGGGCATGACCGCGGCGAACTTGGCAGCGTACTGGCGGCGGTTGTCGACCACGTGCGCCTCGTCGTTCCAGGCGGCGGTGCTGGCGGCCTGCACCACGGGGCTCATCGCGCTGCCGTGGTAGGTGCGATAGAGCAGGAATTTCTTCAGGATGTCCGCGTCGCCGGCGACGAAGCCCGAGCGCAGGCCGGGCACGTTGGAACGCTTGGACAGGGAATTGAATACGACGAGGTTGCGCAAACCCCGGCCGAGCTGCTGCGCGGCGGTGAGCGCGCCGAGCGGGGGAGCGTCCTCCTCGAAATAGATTTCCGAATAGCACTCGTCGGCGGCAACGACGAAGCCGTGCACGTCGGACAGCGCGAAGAGCGCGCGCCAGTCGTCGAGCGTCATTACCTTGCCGGTGGGGTTGCCCGGACTGCACACGTAGACGAGGTTGACCGTCTCCCACAGATCTTCCGGCACGCGCGACCAGTCCATGCGGAAGCCGTTTTCCGGCGTGGTGTTGAGGAAGAAGGGCCGGGCGCCGGCCAGCAGCGCCGCGCCTTCGTAGATCTGGTAGAAGGGGTTGGGCGAGACGATCGTGCGGCGGCCGTGGCGGCTGGAATCGACGCTGGCCTGGGCGAAGGCGAACAAGGCTTCGCGCGAGCCGTTGACCGGCAGCACGTCGCTCGCCGGGTCGAGCGTGACGCCGTAGCGGCGGCCCGCCCAGGCGGCAATCGCCCCGCGCAGCGCGTCGGAGCCCTGGGTGACGGGGTAGTGCGCGAGCCCGTCGAGGCCGGCGACCAATGCATCCTTGATGAACTGCGGCGTGGGGTGTTTGGGCTCGCCGATCGACAGGTTGATCGGCGCAAGACCGGGATTCGGCGTGGCGCCGGCAAAGAGTTCGCGCAGTTTCTGGAACGGATAGGGATGGAGCAGATCGAGGCGGGGATTCATCGCGGGCGGGCCAGTCAATAAACCGTGGCATTATAAATCGCCATGTCTTCCCTCCGCCTGCACCGCACTCTTGCCGTTTCCAGCCTCGTCTACGCCGCCGCGATGTGGGGGCTGGTGTGGTATCCCTACCGCCTGCTTGGCGAGGCGGGGGTGAACGGCGTCGCGTCGAGTTTCTTTTCCTTCGCGCTCCCGCTCGTGCTCCTGGGCTGGCTGCATGGCCGCGCCCTGGCGGCTGCGCGACCGCGCTGGGGCTGGCTTGCCGCGCTGGCACTGGCGGCGGGCTGGACCAACCTCGCCTACGTGCTCGCCGTGCTCGAAGGCGAGGTGGTGCGGGTGCTGCTGCTGTTCTACCTTGCGCCGCTGTGGACCGTGCTGTTCGCCTGGCTGTTGCTGCGCGAAAAGCTCAACCGCGCCGGCTGGGCGGTGATGGCGCTGGCCGCCGGCGGCGCCGTCGTCATGCTGTGGCAGCCGGGCGACTGGCCGCTGCCGGCCAACCGCGCCGAGTGGCTCGCGCTGTCGGCCGGCGTGCTGTTCGCCGCCAGCAACGTCATCAGCCGCCATCTCGAAGGCGTGGCCGAAGGCGCGAAGGTGGTCTCGGTATGGACAGGGGTGACGGTGCTGACGCTGGTCGGCCTGGCGCTCTACCCCGCCGGGCTCGATTTCATGCCCCGTGCCGAGCCTGCGACCTGGGCGCTGCTTGTCGGCGTGGCGCTGCTGATCGGCAGCATGACCTACGCCGTGCAGTATGGCCTGGCCCGCGTGCCGGCCAACCAGGCCATCGTCATCTTTCTATCGGAACTGGTCGTGGCGGCGGTGTCGGCCTATTTCCTGTCCGATGAGCGCATGGACGCGCAGGAGTGGCTCGGCGCCGCCATGATCATTACCGCCAGCCTGTTTTCGGGACACATGGAAGACGACCAGGAGAAACGCCATGCCTGAAATATCCACCCTGCTGCACGCCGGCCTGCTGGTTGCCGACATCGACCGCGCGCGGCATTTCTACGAAGGCCTGCTCGGCCTCGTGCCGTGTCCGCGGCCCGCGCTGCCGTATCCCGGCGCCTGGTACGAGCTGGGCGGCGGCCAGCAGCTCCACCTGATGAACCTGCCGAACCCGGACGCGGAAACGGCGCGACCCGCGCACGGCGGCCGCGACCGCCACATTGCCCTGGGCGTGAAGGACATGGCTGCGTTGAGAAGCTGTCTCGACGCGGCAGGGATTGCCTACACCTCAAGCCAGTCGGGCCGGCCGGCGCTGTTCTGCCGCGACCCGGACGGCAACACGCTGGAATTCGTCGAACTCGACTCGGTTCACTCGGCCAGATCGGCGCGGTAGCTACGCAGGAAACGCTCGATCTCGGCGTTGAGTTCCACCGAAAACGGCCAGGCATCCTCGCGGTTGGGCGCCAGCGTTTTCTGCTGGCGGTAGACCCGGTGCGCGGCGCAATCGTAGAGGCGCAGCCTGAGTTCGGGCCAGTACGCGCTTTCCGCCGACGAGATCGTGGTCGGCGTTTCCACCCGCGCCGACAGCAGCGCGCGCGCGTTGCCGCAGAGTTCGCGGCTGCGCGCGTGGGTATTCGATTCGTTCCACCAGGCGTCGAAGGCAGCCTGGTTGAATTCGAGGCCGCGCGCCTCCATGCGCAGCACTTCGCGCCCGGCCTGGCGCAGCGTTTCGTTCATGCGGCGGGTGTAGCCCGCCTGGGTTTCGCCGCTCCAGAAAGCGCGCGAGATTGGCAGGCCGAGTGCGGCATAGGCGACGACCGGCCGGCTGGCCTTGGGAGGACTAGGCGGTGGCGCCGCCTCGGCGGCGGGTTCGGCCGCATGACCGGGCGGCGCGGGCGTTGCGGCGGCTGGGGC
>JAIWOS010000186.1 GCA_020217265.1 Thiobacillus sp.
CGCGGCGATCCGCGCGTCCGCGGCCTGGATCTGCGCGCGCAGCGCAAGCGCGCGCAGATTGTGCGCCCGCACCCAAGGCAGCAGCGTTTCGTAATCGGCGACCGGCCGGTCATTGTCCTTGAGTGCGGGCTCGTCCAGTTCGGCCGGCAGCGCTGCGGGGCGGCCGAGCGCGTGCGCGAGTTTCTGCCGCGCTGCCCGCATGCGCTGCTGGCTGGCGTTGCGCCGCTCGCGTATGTCCTGGTAGTCGGCCTCCAGCTTTTCCAGTTCGGGACGGCCGATCTGTCCCACGTCGAAGCGCTGGCGGGCATTGTCCCAGGCCACGTAGGCGACCGCCATGAATTCGTTGTCGGCGGCGTACTGCATGTCGGCAATGAGCACGTCGAAATAGCGCGCCATGATGTCGAGCCGGCGCAGGTTGCCAGTGTTGATGAGCGCGGCCTGGCGCGCGGCGATTTCGCGGTCGGCGGCCTCGAGCGCGCCGCGCGTGCGGCCAAAATCGAAGAGCGGCTTTCTGGCGACGATGCGGCCGACGTTGTCGGGTTTCCAGTCGCCATCCGGACGCAGGCCGGTGCGCAGGCTGCCGTCGAGATAGAGGGCGAAGTCCTGCCGGCTTTCCGTCTGCGCGCGGTCGGCCTCGGCGAGCGCAAGCTCGCTTTCGGCGATGCGGTAGTCGGGATGCGGCGCCTGCGCGGCCGCCAGCGCAACTTCCAGCGTGAGTTTGTCGGCCGCGGCCGGCCCGGACAAGGCCCAGGCCAGCAGGGCAACGCGGGCAGCCCGCCTCATTGGCCCTGCTTGTATTTTGCGAAGGGTTCCCTGGCGTAGGCGCCGTCAGCCACGTATTTGCCCAGCAGCAGAAACTCCTGCTTGTCACGCGAGGGGCCGGTGAAGCGGGCAACCGGCTTGCCGTCGAGATCAATGAACAGCAGGGTGGGCGTGGCGCGCACGCGGTTGGCAAAAGCAAAGGCTTTCTCCGTGGTTTCCCTGCCCTGGAAATCGATCATCGGCGTATCGCCGTTGACGTCGACGGGATAGACGAGGAATTGCGCGCGATAGGCGTCCTGCACCTCGGGCTGGTTGAGGACGGTGGCCTTCATGCGCGCGCAGAACGGGCAGTCGTCCATTTCGAAGAACAGGAAAATGCCTTTCTTGCCCTGCTGCCTGGCCGTGTCGAGCTCGGCCCGGAAATCGCCGAACTTGGGCTGGAAAAAATAGGTGCCCGGATCGCGGGTGTCGGCCCAGGCGGGCACGGCGAACAGCATCACGAATGCAATCAACCACTGGCGCACAACTGTCTCCTCGGACTAAATCTTATTTCTGGGCACGGCCGGATTTGCTGGCGATGTATTTTTCCACCGCCTCGCGCGTGACCGGCCCCACCTGCTGCGCGATCATCTTGCCTTCCGGGTTGTAGAGGTAGGTGGTGGGCAAGCCCTGGACCGGCCCGATCTGATTCACGACCTTCGGGGTGCCGAGCACGATGGGATAGCTCACCAGCAGCCCTTCGGCAAAATCGGTGACCTGTTTGGGATTGCGGTAATCGATCGCCACCCCGATCACCACCAGGTTGTTCTGCTTGTTGTCGTGCAGCGCGATCAGGTCGGGAATTTCCTCCAGACAGGGCGGGCACCACGTCGCCCAGTAGTTCACCAGCACCCATTTGCCCTTGTAGCCGGCGAGCGTGTGCGTCTTCCCCCGGGTGTCCGTGAGCTGGAAACCCTCGGCCTGCGTCCAGGCCGACGCGAGCGCGAGCAGCAGGCCGGCCAGCCACATCGGATAAAATCGTTTCTTTTGTATTGCAGGCATTGGTTTTTCCTATGAACGACATGCGCATCGAGAAAGACTCGCTCGGCGAAGTCCGGGTTCCCCAGGACGCATGGTACGGCGCGCAGACCGCGCGCGCAGTGGCCAATTTTCCCATTTCCGGCCGCATGCCGGATAGGGATTTCGTACTGGCCCACGTGCGCATCAAGCTCGCCGCCGCGCGCGCCAACTGCCAGCCGGGCTGGCTTTCCGAACAGAAACGCGATGCCATCGTCGCCGCATGCGAACGGATTCTTGCTGGCGAGTTCCTCGACCAGTTCGTCGTCGACCGCTTCCAGGCCGGCGCCGGCACCAGCCACAACATGAACACCAACGAGGTCGTCGCCAACCTCGCCAACGTCGCGCTCGGCGGTCAGAAAGGCGTCTACACGCCGGTCAATCCCAACGACGACGTGAACATGGGGCAGTCGACCAACGACACCATCCCCACCGCGATCCGGCTTGCCGCACTCGCCAAGCTGCCGCGCCTCGTGGCCGCAATCCGTGCGATGGCCACCGAGTTCTCCCGGCTCGCCGAACGCGAGAAAGACACGGTCAAATCCGGCCGCACCCACCTGCAGGACGCCGTGCCGACCACGCTCGGGCAGGAGTTCGCCGGCTATGCATGGACCTTGAATCGCTGCGCCGCCAGCCTCGAAGCCGTGCGCCCGGCGCTGTGCGAAATCGGCCTCGGCGGTTCCGCCGCCGGTACGGGGTTGAATACTTCGCCCGATTACCCGGCGCGCGTTGCCGCAGAACTGGCCAAGCTCACCGGCGAACCCATCGCGGTCGGCCAGCTCGTCGCGCAAATGCAGTCGATGAACGATCTCGCGCGGCTGTCGGGCGAAATCCGCAATCTTGCGCTGGAACTCACGCGCATCTCCAACGACCTGCGCCTGCTCGCTTCCGGCCCGCGCACCGGGCTGGGCGAAATCCAGCTGCCGCCGGTGCAACCCGGTTCGAGCATCATGCCGGGCAAGGTCAACCCGGTGATGTTCGAGATGCTGAACCAGGTCTGCTTCCAGGTACTGGGGCAGGACGCCGCCGTGAGCTACATGGTGCAGGCCGGCCAGCTGGAGCTGAACGTGATGATGCCCGCGCTCGGCTCCGCGCTGTTCGACGCGATGGACTGGCTGACCAACGCGATGAATGCGGCGACCGAAAAGAACCTGAAAGGCATCGTCGTCAATCGCGAACGCTGCGCCTTCTTCATCCACCAGAGTGTGGCGCTCGCCACGCTGCTCAACACGCAGATCGGCTACGCGGCAGCGGCCGAAGTCGCCAAGGCGTCGGAAAAGTCCGGCCGTCCGGTGCGCGAACTGGTCGCCGAAAAAGGGCTCATGTCCGCCGCCGACTTCGACGCGCTGGTGCTCGCCGCGGCGCACGGCATCGGCTCCGGCGGCGGCGCCGGCTGATGGCGATCCAGTGGTTCCCCGGCCACATGACCGCCGCCCGCAGACAGGCGGCGGAAACCATGGCCGAGATCGACGTGGTGATCGAGGTGCTCGACGCCCGCGTGCCCGAGGCCGGCAGCAACCCCATGATCCACGAGCTGCGCGCCCACCGTCAGCGGCCGTGCCTGAAAGTCCTGAACAAGACCGATCTGGCCGACCCCGCCGCCACCGCGGCGTGGATCGCGCACTATGAGCGCCATCCGGGCGTGAAGGCCGTGGCAATTTCCGCCAAGAAACCCGGCGACGTGGCGAAGCTGACCGCGCTCGCGCAGAAACTCGCGCCGCACCGCGACGACACCTTCAAGCCGCTGCGCCTCATGATCATGGGCATTCCCAACGTCGGCAAATCCACGCTGATGAACGCGCTGGTGAAAAAGAAAGTCGCCCGCGTCGGCGACGAGCCGGCGGTGACCAAGTCGCAGCAGCGCATTCACTTGAGCCCCCGCCTCGTGCTCATCGACACCCCCGGCCTCATGTGGCCGAAGATCGAACACGATTCCGACGGCTACATGCTCGCCGCCTGCCACGCCATCGGCAAGAACGCCGTCATCGACGAAGCGGTGGCCGAATTCCTCGCCGGAATACTGCTCGCGCGCTACCCGCAGGCGCTGGTCGATCGCTACAAGTTGAAGCTCGACGGACTCGACCCGATCGGCGTCGTCGAAGCCGTGGCGAAAAAGCGCGGCTGCCTGCGTCAGGGGCGCGGCGGGGAGCTCGATCTGGAGAAGGCCGCCAACCTGATGCTTACCGATTTCCGTAGTGGCGCGCTGGGGCGGATCAGTCTGGAAACACCTGCGACCAGGGCAGCAATGCTGGCCGCCGCGCACGGCGCACAAACCGAACCAGCCGCGCTGGAAGACCGCGATCAGCCCTGATTTGCCGCCGCCCGGTCCATCCACACCAAGGTCGCCAGCCGCCCCCGCACCGCCGCAGCGGGCAACGGCGTCCCTTCCCCCCAACGCCTTAGCGCCTCGCGCTTGTCCGTCCCCGTCACCACAAACCACACCGCCTGGCTGTTGGACAACCGATCCGCAGAGAGGCTGACGCGATCCGGCGGCGGCTTGGGTGCGTCGTGCACGGCAAGCGCGTCTGCGCCTGTCCACGCCCGCCCCGGAAACAGGCTCGCGGTGTGGCCGTCCTCGCCCAGGCCGAGCAGGACGAGATCGAACGCGGGCACGTCCGCGAGCCGGGCGGCGTATTCGGCGGCGGCGGCTTCCGCGCCGAGTTCGGCGGGGATGGGGCGGCGCTGTTCGGGGGGAATGCGGCTTTCTGCGAGCCACGCGGTTTCCGCCATCACGTTGTTGCGTTCGGGATGCCCGGAGGGCAGGCAGCGTTCGTCGCCATACCAGATATGCCATTTGTCGCTGCCTGCGTCCCGGTTCGCCAGTGCCTCGTAGAGCGCACGCGGGGTGGTCCCGCCAGCGAGCACGAGGTGAAAGCGCCCATGCTGGGCTATCGACGCCGAGGCCTGCATGAGCAGGGTGTCGGCGAGTGTGCGGACGAGGATTTCCGGGGTATCGAAGACGCGGCTGGCGGGAAGCGGCATGGCTGTTTCTTGTCGGGTTGTCCTGCGGATTTTCCGGGTTGTATGTTTCCCCTCCCCCCACCCCGCCTATAGCTCATCCCGCCAGGTCTGGTCGTCGCTATCGAACAGGCGGTTGGCCTCGGCCGGCCCCCACGAACCTGCCGGGTAGGTGGGGATGTATTCGCGTTCGACGGTCCAGTTCTTGAGGATGGGGTCGACGACCTGCCAGGCCCATTCGACCTCATCGAAGCGGATGAAGAGCGAGCGGTCGCCTTCGATCACGTCGAGCAGCAGGGTTTCATAAGCGTCGAGCGTAGCCTCGTCGGTCTTGAGGAAGCTGGCGTTCATCTGCATCACGCGCGTGTCCATGTCGAGGCCGGGCTGCTTGACGTGGATTTCCATGCGCATGGATTCTTCGGGCTGGATCGACAGCAGCACCCAGTTCGGCGCGATGGTTTCGATGGGCGTTTCGCGGAACAGCTGCTGCGGCGGATGACGGAAGCGGATGGCGATCATCGAGGTCTGCTTCGCCAGTCGTTTGCCGGTGCGCAGGTAGAAGGGCACGCCGCGCCAGCGCCAGTTGTCGATGTAGAACTTGGCGGCGACGAAGGTTTCGGTGATGGAGTTGGGCTCGACGTTTTCTTCCTGCTGGTAGCTGGCGACGGCCTGTCCGCCGATGCTGCCGCGCGCGTACTGCGCGCGCACGGCGTGGGCGTGCACGGCGCGCTTGGCGATCGGGCGGATCGAGCGCAGCACCTTCACCTTTTCGTCACGCAGCGCGTCGGCTTCCAGCGCGGGCGGCGGCTCCATCGCTACCACGGTGAGCAGCTGCATCAGGTGGTTCTGCAGCATGTCGCGCAGCGCGCCGGCGCGGTCGTAGTAGTCGGCGCGCTTTTCGATGCCGATCGATTCGGCCACGGTGATCTGCACGTGGTCGATGAAGTTGCGGTTCCACAGCGGTTCGATGAGCGTGTTGGCGAAGCGGAAGACGAGCAGGTTCTGCACCGTTTCCTTGCCGAGGAAGTGGTCGATGCGGTAGACCTGCTCCTCGTCGAAATGCTGGTGCAGCAGACGGTTGAGCGTCTGCGCCGATTCGAGATCTTCGCCGAAGGGTTTTTCGATCACCACCCGGCTCATCCCGCGCGGGGTGTTGAGGCCCGCGGCGGCGAGGTTCTGGATCACCGCGCCGAATTCGGACGGCTTGATCGCGAGATAGAACACCGTGCTCGAACACGCCGACTCGGGCGGCAGATTGGCGGCCAGCGCCCGATACGATTCGACGTCGTTGAGGTCGCCCTTCTGGTAGCGGAAGCGGGCAAGAAAGCGTTCGAACACCGGGCCTTCGAGCGGCGATTTGGTCTTTGCCGCGAGCACGGTCTTCATGTGTTCGCGCCAGGAATCGAGGTTCCAGTCACGGCGCGAGAAGGCGACGATGGAGAGATTCTCCGTCAGCCGCGCGGCGGCCTCCAGGTGAAACAGCGCGGGCAAGAGCTTGTTCGAGGCGAGGTTGCCGGTGGCGCCGAATATCACGAAAGTGCACGGCAGGTCGTCGGGCGCGGCGTGGCTGGCGAAATTCACCTCAGGCCTCCTTCACGGCGTGGCCACCGAAGCCGCGACGCATCATCGCCAGCATCTTGTTGCCGTAGTCGGCGCGGCCCTGGCTGTCGAAGCGGTTCATCAGGGCGAGCGTCATCACCGGCGTGGGTATGCCCTGCTCGATCGCGGCGAGTGCCGTCCACCGCCCTTCGCCGGAATCCGCCACGAAGGGCTCGATGGCTTCGAGCGTCTGGTCCTGCGCCAGAAAATCGGCGGTGAGATCGAGCAGCCACGAGCGCACCACGCTGCCGTGCCGCCACAGTTCGGCGATCTTCGCCAGATCGAGGTCGAAGCCGGGCTTGTCGCGCATGAGCGCGAAGCCTTCGGCAAAGGCCTGCATCATCGCGTACTCGATGCCGTTGTGGACCATCTTGGTGTAATGCCCGGAGCCGACGGGGCCGGTGTGCAGCCAGCCGGTGGCGGGCGTGGGCGCGAGCGCTTCCATGTAGGGCTGGATGCGGGCAGCGGCGGCGTCCGACCCGCCGAACATGATGCAGTAGCCGTTTTCCAGGCCCCACACGCCGCCCGACACGCCGGCGTCGACGAACTCGACGCCGGCCGCCGCACAGCGCGCGGCGCGCGGCGCATCGTCGACGTAGTGGCCGTTGGCGCCGTCGACGACCAGATCGCCGGGAGAGAGCAGCGGCAGCAAGGCATCCAGCGCGGCCTCGGTCGGCGCGCCCGAGGGCAGCATCAGCCACACGATGCGCGGCGCAGCCAGCGCAGCGACGAGGCTTGGGTAGTCCCGGCACGCCACGTGGCCGGTGTCGGCGGCGAGCGCCTCGGCCACCGCGTGGCTGCGGTTCATCACCGCGATCCTTTTGCCCTGCCGCGCAAGCCGCCGCGCCATGTTGCCGCCCATGCGGCCCAAGCCCACGATGCCGAATTCCATGCCAGCCTCCTCTCACATCAATCTTGCCGGATAGTCGCGCGGGCATCCACCCTGCCCGCCGCAAACCCCGCCGCGGTGCGCGGCGCTCTCGTTCAGGCCAGCAAACCGGGAAAGAGTTTCCCCAGACCGCTGGCGATCATCTCGATGGAAATGGCGGCGATGATGAGGCCCATCAAACGGGTGACGACGTGAATGCCGGTGCGGCCCAGGCGCTTCTCGATGGTCGGCGCGGCGCGAAACGACAGCCATACCGACAGCGCCACCAGCGCGACGGGAATCAAGAGCGCCGCCTGCTGCAGGGGTTCGCCACGCGCCGCGCCCGCCGCGACGATCATGTGCGTGATTGCGCCGGGGCCGGCCAGCAGCGGCACGCCCAGCGGCACCACGCCGACCGCATCCTTCTCTTCCGCTTCGACGGCCTCTTCCTGTGTCTGCCGCAGCGGGCTCACGTGGGCCTGCACCATGGACAGTGCCAGCAACAGCAGCAGCAAGCCGCCCGCGACCGAAAACGCGGCGAGCCGGATGCCGAAGAAATCGAGAATGAGTTGCCCGCCGTAGGCAGACAACAGCAGCACGACGAACACCGTGACCGCCGCCAGCCGGGCCGCGGTGCGGCTTTGCGCCAGCGTGTAGCCGCGCGTGGCAAGCAGGAAAATGGGGATCACGCCGACCGGATCGACGATGGCGAAAAGCGCGAACGCCGACTGGGCGAGTGCAAGGACATCCATGCCGTGCATCATAGCCGCACGGCGGGCGGGCTCAAACGCGGCGGAAGATCAGATCCCACACACCGTGCCCCAGCCGGATGCCGCGCTGCTCGAACTTGGTGAGCGGGCGGGTATCCGGGCGCGGCACGTAGTCGGTCCCGGTGTTGGCCAAGAGCGGCTCGGCCGACAGCACGGCCAGCATCTGCTCGGCGTAGTCCTGCCAGTCGGTCGCCAGATGAACGAACCCGCCCGGCGCCAGGCGGCTCGCCAGCAGCGCGACCAGCGGCGGCTGGATCAGGCGGCGCTTGTGGTGACGCTTCTTGTGCCAGGGGTCGGGGAAAAAAATGCGCACGCCGGCAAGGCTACTGGGTGCGATCATGTGTTCCAGCACCTCGACCGCGTCGTGCTGGATGACCCGCACGTTGGCAAGCTCGCGCTCGCCGATCTGCTTCAAGAGCGCGCCCACCCCCGGCGTGTGAACTTCCACGCCGAGAAAATCGGTGTCCGGGTAGGCCGCCGCCGTTTCCGCCAGCCCCTCGCCCATGCCAAAGCCGATTTCCAGCACCTTCGGCGCAGCACGGCCGAACACGGCATCCAGATCGGCGACCTGCGGCCGGTAGGGCAGCAGACAGCGCGGACCGATTTCCGCCAGCGCACGCGCCTGCCCGGAGCCGACGCGGCCGGCGCGCAGCACATAGGAACGGATGCGCGGATGCGCGCCGGTGTCGCTCGTCACGGCTTACTTGCCCGGTGTGATGAGGCCGGCCGTCGGCGAACTCGGGCTCGCCTGATAGACCTTCTTCGGCATGCGCCCGGCGAGAAAGGCCTCGCGCCCCGCTTCCACCGCCTTTTTCATCGCCGAGGCCATCAGCACCGGATTGCCCGCACCCGCAATCGCCGTGTTCATCAGCACGGCGTCGCAGCCGAGCTCCATGGCGATGGTCGCGTCGCTGGCGGTGCCCACGCCCGCATCGACGATCACCGGTACCGAGAGGCGATCGATGATGATCTGCAGGTTCCACGGGTTGAGAATGCCCATGCCCGAACCGATCAGGCTGGCGAGCGGCATCACTGCCACGCAGCCGATGTCTTCGAGCTGCTTGGCGGCGATAGGGTCGTCCGAGGTGTAAACCATCACCTGGAAGCCGTCCTTCACCAGCACCTCGGCCGCCTTGATCGTTTCGGCGACGTTGGGATAAAGCGATTGCGGGTCGCCCAGCACTTCCAGCTTCACCAGGCTGTGGCCGTCCAGCAGCTCACGCGCGAGGCGCAAGGTGCGGATCGCGTCGTCGGCGGTGTAGCAGCCGGCAGTATTGGGCAGATAGGTGTATTTCGACGGAGGCAGGGCGTCGAGCAGGCTGGGCTGGCCCGCGTCCTGGCCGATGTTGGTGCGGCGGATGGCGACGGTGACGATTTCGGCCCCGGAGGCCTCGACTGCGCGACGGGTTTCGTCGAAATCCTTGTATTTACCCGTTCCGACGAGCAGACGGGAGGCATAGGATCGACCAGCGATGACAAGAGGCTGCATGGCGTGTAGTAATGAAAAATGATAAGAATCAGCCGCCGCCGACCGCGACGACGATCTCGATGCGATCGCCCTCGGCCAGCGGGGTTTCGCCATGGCGGCTTTTCGGAACGATCTCGCCGTTACGTTCGATGGCGACGCGCTTGCCCGACAAATCGAGCGCCTGGATCAGTCCGCTCACGGTAAGCGGCCCCTGGAAACGGCGGGGCTCGCCATTGACGACCAGTTCAATCACGGGGATTTTGCACTTTGCGGAGGAGTTTCAGTATGATGCGGATTCTACCCTGCGGGCGTCGTATAGTGGCATTACCTGAGCTTCCCAAGCTCATGAGGAGGGTTCGATTCCCTTCGCCCGCTCCATCGCTTCGCCCCTGATTCAATTATTCAATGCCCTGACCGTTATCGCCATCAGGCCATGAATACCCCAAGCGTCCCTCAGACTTCCGAAGCCCTCATCCGCGAGATCGATGCGCGCATGGCGCAGGCGCTGGGCAATTTTTTCCAGCGCAGCCGCGCGCCCATCATCGACGGCATCCTGCGCGCCATCGGCAGCGAATTGACGCCTTCGATGCTGACGTCGGGACAGACCTGCATCGACTGGCTCAATGCCTATCCGGACCGGCTATCGACAGCATTCGCCGACCAGTTCCGCCTGAACCTTGCCCGGCGCAACGGCCTCCAGTCTCCTGCAGCCAGCGAATCTGCCGAACTGCGCCTGGTCGACGACGCCCTCCTGGAGCGTCAACTGGCAATCGACAGGCTTGGCCTGCATCTCTCGGAAGAGCTTCGATCTGAGCTCATCCTGCTGTTTGGCAGACTGGACCGCCTATGCGATCCAAACAACCAAACCTCCGCGGCGGCTTATGGTCCGGGTGCGATCGTACATGCACTTTCGAAAGCGCTCGACAATCTGGCGTTCACGGTCAGTAGCGGCACGCTCCTGCTGATAAACACCCTGCTGCCGTTACAGGATACGCTCAGACAAACCTATAACGCCCTGAATCACTATCTCGCCGCGGAGGGTATCCAGGAGCAGGTGAAGGACTGGCCCAAGCCCGCTCCCATCGCACGCACCCGCAGCAGATCGTCGCTCGGAAGCGACATCCTGGCCCGCATCCAGTCCGCATCCTCCGGCGTGGGCAGCCCAACAAACGCCGGAATGACGGGAACCGGGCTGCCCGGAGCTGCTATGCCGGCAGGCGCTGCAGGCGTGCCGCCGGCGAGTTTCCTTGCCAGCCTGAACGACTGGCAGGCCAACGTCTCCCGCATGGCCGAAATTGCGCCCGGAACGCCGACGCTGGTGTTGCGCCAATTACAGGCGCACGCCCGCGAAACGGATGCCGGCCATTTCGACCTGGCCATGCTGGATGCCGTGGCTGGCCTGTTCGAGTTCATCCTCGACGACCCGAACGTCTCCGCCGCCTACAAATCCGAGATCGCGCAATTGCAGATCCCGACCCTGCGGGTGGCGCTGGCTTCGCCAGCCTTCTTCAGCGAAGACGATCACCCCGCACGTCTGGTGATCGACCTGCTCGGGCAGTTTTCACGCCGCTTCCCCGAATCCCACCCATCGCATGCGCTGGCCCTGCAGCAGGTCGAAGCCGCCTGCACCCACATCATCGACCAGCCCGAGCACCAGCTCGAAGCCTTTGTCGAGGCGCACGCCGGGCTGACGACCTGGCTTGCGGCCGAAAACGCCCGCGCCGACAGCGCCGTGGCGGCCGATGTGGCCCGGCTGGAACAGATCGAGCGGCAGGAGCTCGGCACCCTGCTCGCCCTGGAAAATCTCCAGGACCTGACCGTGCGCTATCCCGCGCCGGAATCGGTGCTGCGCCGGCTGGAGTCGGCCTGGGTGCCGCACATGGCGTCGCTGTATGTCGCCGAGGCCGGTGAAGGCCCCGAGTGGCGCGCCGCCTGTCTCACGCTGCTGCAGCTCTTTCTCAGCCTGCAAGCGCCCGAAGATGACACAGCGCGTGAAACACGCTTGCAGGCGATTCCGCGCATCAATGCCGAGCTGCGCAAGGGCCTGCTGGCGCAGGGCGCCGAACCCGGCCAGCTCAGGGATTTCTTCGGCGCCATCACCGCCACCCAGGAATGCTGGATCCGGCCGGCGCTAGGACAGCAGGAAGACGCGATCAGCCGTTTCGTGCCCAGCCGGGTTTCGGAGGCCGAACTCGAATCGCTCGCCCGCCGCATGGCGGGAACCCCCGCCTCCGACCCGGCCGATCAGCAAATCCAGGAGCTGCTGGAAGGCGACTGGGTGGACTTCGACCCACCCCACGAAGGGCTGACGACGGCACGCGTCGCCTGGGTAGGCG
This sequence comes from Thiobacillus sp., assembly GCA_020217265.1. GTDB lineage: Bacteria > Pseudomonadota > Gammaproteobacteria > Burkholderiales > Thiobacillaceae > Thiobacillus. Next base: position 11,818 of record JAIWOS010000186.1, read on the forward strand.
TGCATGGCTACATGCTGTTCTGCGACAGCGAGGGCGAAACGCGCTTTTCCCTCGACAGCGAGCAGCTTGCCGCCGAAATTCGCGCGGGGCGGGCCTCGATACCCGAGCAGTCGCTCACCCGCAAGGCCATGCTCCGCCTGCATTCGCAGCTTGCTGCCACTCCCGCCTGATTTTTTAGCTTCCCGGGCTCAAGTTCTCTCAAGCACTGCCGATAAAACTGTTGAGCGGTTGTGCGCCCGCAATCCGGGCCAGCCGCCGACTACCGAACAGGGCAAACCCGCCGCGAGGCGGGGACGCAAAGTTACCGGTCTCGCGGCAATTCATGCGAGACAGCGGGGCCGCCGGTTGTACCCGGTATTGCTTTGTCTCCCTTTCCATGTCGGCCAACCGCGAGGAACCGCGAGGTGATCCCATGGAGCCTGACATGCCAGACAATTCTTCCGTCGTCGTGAACCTCAACCAGTACGAGCGCAGCCGACGCAGCCAGGCCTCGGCCGAAACCCTCGCCCTCTTGAACGCCTGCCGCGACCTGCTGATCGAGGGCGTTTCCCGCGCCCTCACCCACAAGGCCGAGGCGATGGAAAACACCCTGCTTGCCATGGCTGACCGCGCGCCCCTGCTGGAGACGCGCAACACCTACTACGGTGCGCAGGGAATCCTCAACAAGCAGGCGAACGAGCTCCTGGCGGCATGCAAGGATGAGTACTGCCAGTCGTTCAATGCCTTCGCGCTTCGACGCGACAAATCCGCCGCCACCGACTTGTCCGAGCTTTCGCTGGTGGGCGACCAGGATTTCGAGATCACGCTGGCCATCGACAAGGCGACCTCACGCCTGCGCTACAACTGCGCGGAAGAACTGGTGGCGCTGGACGCGCGCATCGCCGACCTGCTTGGGCGCGGCGACCTCGCCGAAAACGACAATCCGCTGGGTCCGCGCGCGCTGTGCGAAGCGCTGCTCGACGGCATCGCCCGCATGCAGATCGAGCAGAACGTGCGCATCGTCCTGCTCAACCAGTTCGACCTGGTGCTGACTACCGAGCTGGCGCAGATTTACCGGTCCATCAACCGCCACCTGATCGAGCACGGCGTCCTGCCCGAGCTCAAGGTCGGCACCAAAGCGCGCACTCAGGGCGGCCACGCCGCAGCCGGGCCCTCCGCGGGCCCCGGTGCCGCCAGCGCTACGGCCGCGGCA
>JAIWOS010000037.1 GCA_020217265.1 Thiobacillus sp.
CGCGCCGCTCCTGGCCGACTGCCTGGCCAACGCCGTCGCGCAGGCGCCGCGTCCCGACGTGCTGGTGCCGATGCCGCTGCACCCGGCGCGCATCCGCGAGCGCGGCTTCAACCATGCCGCCGAGATCGCGCGCGGGGTGGCGCATCGGCTCGGCTGTCCGCTCGATCTTCAGGCCTGCACCCGCGTGCGCGACACGCCGCCGCAGATGGCGCTGAAATACGAAGCGCGGCGGCGCAACGTGCGCGGCGCCTTCGCCTGCCGTGCCGAGGTCGGCGGACGTCACATCGCCCTCGTCGACGACGTGATGACCACCGGCACCAGCCTCGACGAACTGGCGACAACCCTGAAGCGCGCCGGCGCGCGCGAGGTGAGCTGCTGGGTGGTGGCGCGCGCGCTGCCGCCCGGCGATTAGGGTCTGTTGGCGCTAGATTTCCTCGACCGCGAAGATGCGCCGGTGCTCGCGCATGGCGTAGCGGTCGGTCATGCCGGCGATATAGTCGGCGACGGCACGCGCCCCTTCGAGCGATTCGCGCGCCTGGTGCTCAGGCGGCAGCAGCCGCGCATCGCCGATGAAGGCGGTGAAGAGATCGGTGACGATGCGGGTGGCCTTGGCGCTCATGCGCTGCACCTTGTAGTGGCGATAGAGCTGGTGCAGCAGGAACCGCTTGAGTTCGCGGTGTTCTTCCAGCAGCGCCGGGCTGAATGCCACCAGCGGCGGCGCGGCGCGCACCTCGTCGATGGTCTGCACGCCAGCCCCGGCAATGTTGGCGCGGGTGGTTTCGACCAGGTCGAGGATCAGCGTGTTGATCATGCGGCGCACGGTTTCGGTGACGACGCGGCGGCCGGCGAGCTGCGGATATTGCGCACGCACCGCCTCCAGATGGCGCGCGAAGATGCGCACTTCGGACAACTGTTCCAGCGTGACTAGGCCCGAGCGCAGGCCATCGTCGACGTCGTGGTTGTTGTAGGCGATCTCGTCGGCGAGGTTGGCGATCTGCGCTTCGAGCCCCGGTTGCTGGCGCTTGAGGAATCGCGCGCCGAGTTCGCCGAGTTTCTCCGCATTGGCGTTCGAGCAGTGCTTGAGAATGCCCTCGCGCGCCTCGAAGGTGAGGTTGAGCCCGTCGAATTCGGCGTAGCGCTCTTCCAGCAGATCGACCACGCGCAGGCTTTGCAGATTGTGTTCGAAGCCGCCGTGCTCGCGCATGCAGGCGTTCAGGGCATCCTGGCCGGCGTGGCCGAAGGGCGTGTGGCCGAGGTCATGCGCGAGCGTCACGGCCTCGACCAGATCCTCGTTCACGTTCAGCAGCCGGGCGATGGTGCGGCCGATCTGCGCGACTTCGAGGCTGTGCGTGAGGCGCGTGCGGAAAAGATCGCCCTCGTGGTTGACGAACACCTGGGTCTTGTATTCCAGCCGGCGAAACGCGGTGGAGTGGATGATGCGGTCGCGGTCGCGCTGGAATTCCGAGCGCGGCGCCGCCGCCGGCTCGGCATGCAGCCGCCCGCGCGTGTGCGCGGAATGCGCAGCGTACGGTGCGAGCCCGTCCATCAGCGCGGGGAAGCGAGCACGTCGGTGAGCACGTCTTTCGGCACGTCGCCCGTGATCACCGCCTCGCCCAGCTTTTTCAGCAGCACGAAGCGCAGCTTTCCGGATTCGACCTTCTTGTCGTGGCCCATGTAGTCGAGCCAGGTCGCCACGCCGAGATCGGGCGCCGTGTCGGGCAGGCCGGCGGCGCGGATCAGCGCGCGCGTGCGCGCGACGTCGGCATCCGTCAGCCAGCCAAGCCGCCGCGAGGTTTCGGCCGCCAGCACCATGCCCGCCCCCACCGCCTCGCCGTGCAGCCAGGTGCCGTAGCCCATGCCGGTCTCGATCGCGTGGCCGAAAGTGTGACCAAGGTTGAGGATGGCGCGGATGCCGCCCTCGCGCTCGTCTTCACCCACCACCTGCGCCTTGATCTCGCACGAGCGGTAGATCGCGCGGGTGATGGCTTCGGCGTCGAGCGCGCGCAACTTCGCCATGTTCGTTTCCAGCCAGACGAGGAAGTCGGCATCCCAAATGAGGCCGTACTTGATGACCTCGGCGAGCCCCGCCGAGAGTTCGCGCGGCGGCAGCGTTTTCAGCGTATCGGTGTCGGCCAGCACGAGCTTGGGCTGATAGAAGGCGCCGATCATGTTCTTGCCGAGCGGGTGGTTGATGCCGGTCTTGCCGCCCACCGACGAATCAACCTGCGACAGCAGCGTGGTGGGAATCTGGATGAAAGGCACGCCGCGCTGATAGCACGCCGCCGCAAAACCGGTCATGTCGCCGATCACGCCGCCGCCCAGCGCGATGAGCGTGGTCTTGCGTTCGGCGCGCCAGGTCAGCAGCGCGCCAAAGATGAGATTGAGCGTTTCCCAGGTCTTGTACGCCTCGCCATCCGGCAGCACGACGGGGTGCACCGCCACGCCGGCCGCCGTCAGGGTTTGGCTCAGGCGCTCCAGATACAGCGGCGCGACCGTGGTGTTGGTGACCACCGCCACGCGCGGCTGCAGCAGATGCGGCTGGATCAGGTCGGCGCGATCGAGCAGGCCGGCGCCGATGTGGATGGGATAGGAACGGTCGGCGAGGTCGACGGTGAGGGTTTGCATGGTGTCCCGGATGCGAACAAACAGGCCGAAATGATGCTGCGATTATACTCTTGGCCCAACTGCGGCTGGCACGCGTTTCGCTCGGCAGTTCCGGACTGCTGCCCCAGGGCCCGACTGTCACGCTGAACATATCCGGATCGACGATTCCTCGCCAATTTCGCCACTTTTTCGAGATTACCATGCCGTTCTGCCACATTTGCGGCGAAGCAGAATCCCTTACGCCGCATCAGCCTCGAGAGCGGATGTTTGGTTGGGGAGACCCGTTTGATTACTTCGAGTGCCCCGACTGCGGCTGCCTGCAGATCGACCAGTGCCCGGACGATCTGGCGCGCTATTACCCACCGGAGTACTACTCGCTCGGCGTCACGCCCGACCCACATCCGGGCCGAAGTCGCCGCTGGCTGAACTGGCAGCGATTGTCGTACCGTCTTACAGGCCGCTGGGCCTTGGCCGAGTCCATGGCATGGCGATTCGGGCCACTGGACCACGCGATCCTGCGACAACTCCCCTACCTTACCCGCCTGCACCGGCTATCTGGCCTGCACCGCCATCTGCAGTTTCTCGATGTAGGCTGCGGCAACCACTCGCTCTGGCTTGATTCGCTCGCACGTTCAGGATTCAGTCGTCTCACCGGCATAGATCCCTACCTCGACAAACAGGGCACGCGCGGCGGCGTGCTTTACCTTCGATCGACCCTTGAAGACCTTACGGGCATTTACGACTGCATCACATTTCATCATTCACTCGAACATCTGCCCGACCAACATGCGGCGATGGACGCCGTCGCCCGACACCTTGCGCCCGGCGGCGTTTGCCTGATCCGCATTCCGCTGTGGGACAGCCTGGTCGCCGAACGCTACGGCATGGACTGGGTCGAACTCGACGCACCGCGCCATCTCTATCTGCACACACGAGCCAGCATGATCCGTCTGGCCAGTGCCCATGGATTTGTAATCGCCGAAACCCTGTGCGATTCGACAGCGTTCGAATTCGCCGGGAGCGAACAATACCGCTCCGGCGTAGCACTCATGGCGCCGGAATCTTTCTGGGTACGTACGGATGGCGGCACGTTCACCTCAGACCAGATGCGCACTTTCAATGACCTGGCTCGCGTAGCCAACGACAGCGGCCGCTGCGGCCGCGCGGCGTTTTTCCTGAAACGAGCGCACAGTGAGTAGCACGTCTTCGATCAGGAACGGCATCGCCTGGATATTCGCCGGCAACACCGGCAGCCAGATCTTGGGTTTTGCCTTTGGCGTAGTGCTGGCGCGCCTGCTCGCGCCTGACGTGTTCGGCATGCTGCTTACCATACAGGTCTTCACTGGTCTCGCGGGCTTCGTGTCCGGTGCCGGCATGGGACAGGCACTGGTGCGGGCAAAAGAAGCATCACGCCAGGATTACGATGTCGTCTTCACCTTGCAGGTTTTGATCGGACTGGCGATTTATGCGCTGTTTTTCAGCATCGCCCCCTGGTTTGCCGACTGGTACGGCAATCCACTATATGCCGAGCTGCTGCGCGTATCAGCCCTCACGTTTCTACTGCGCCCCTTCAACAACATTCCAGCCAGCATGATCTATCGTGCCCAGCGGTATCAAGCCCAAGCCATTTTCAATGTCGTTTCACTGATTTTCTCAAGCCTTCTCAGCATCGCGCTGGCGCTCAATGGGTACGGCGTCTGGAGCCTGGTTCTGAGCGGAGTGATCGGTCCACTCGTCACCATTCCGTTCATGATGCTGATGGCCCGCTGGCGGCCCCGCCTGTCTTTCGATTTCGTGCGCGCACGCGAAATCGTCCGTTACGGACTGCTCGTCACCTCCAACGACCTTGTTAACTACCTGCGCAATCAGGCCAGCATATTCATCCTCTCGCGCACCCTTGCGCCGGCTAGCGTCGGGCTCTACAACAAAGGCGAAAGTCTCGCCCGGATGCCGCATAGTTTCATAACCGGCTCGGTCTACCACGTCCTGTTTCGCTCGCTGGCTGCCGAACAGGACAACCCCGACCGCTGCCGCTACTTGTTCTATCGCAGCGTTGCACTAGTTGGTCTGTACGCCACCCCGTTCTATATCGGCCTTGCCTGGCTGGCATTGCCGCTGATACGCGGCGTATACGGCGAAGCATGGGCCCCTGCCGCGATCCCACTAGCTTGGCTCGCGCTGGCCTGGCCTTTCTGGCTGATGGACAACCTTTCAGGCGCGGTACTCGCCGCCCACAGCTGGCTCCACCGCGAGTTGCCCATCCAGGCAACCGCCCTTCTTTTGCTGGTACCGGCAGTGTGGTGGGGAGCCGAATCTTTCGGACTTGCAGGCGTAGCGGGTGCGGTGATCACCGTGTCGGTGTTCAGCGGCCTGGCCTTGCACCGCTTGGCCATCCGATGTATCGGCGCGCGCTGGCGCGACTTCTGGATCGCACTGATGCCTGCCGCCGTATTGAATGGCATACTGGCTGCGAGTCTTTGGGTAATGGACAGCGCCCTGTCCGGGTTGCCAGATTTACTCCATGTGCTCGTCGCTGGAGGTCTGGGCGCAGCTGTCTATCTTGCCAGCTTTCTGTTCCTGCCTCTGTCGCCTCTGCGCGATGAGCAAGCGCGCTGGAAAACCAAGCTGCGATGGATTAATTCAAGATGAAAAACTTCGCCCCCCTGTCCCGGCTGCTACATCGCGCTCACCCGCCACACGGCCCGTTGATGCTGATGTATCACTCCGTGTCGGCTGGCGCCACAACACCCGCCTGGCCCTGGGCCGTCTCCATGGCGCAATTCAAGTCGCAGCTCGATTACCTGTCCGACAACGGCTATCTCACTCCCACCATGGCCGAACTGATGGCCGCCCCCGAGCGATTTGCCGGGCGCAAGGTAGCCGTCATCACTTTCGACGATGGGTACCTCGACAATTTGTACGCATGCGATTCCCTGGCCTCCCGAGGGATGCGAGCCTCCTGGTTCATCGTGGCAGGTGCGATTGGACGCGACCCCCACTGGCCGGACGACGGTCGTCCCGATGGCCGGATGCTCAACGCAACCGAATTGCGTGCCATGCGCGCCGAAGGCATGGAAATCGGCTCGCACACCATGAACCATGTGCGCCTGCCCGAAGTCTCCTACGACGACGCAAAGGCCGAACTCATCGATTCCCGTCACATACTGGAAGATGCTCTAGGGGCCCCCATATCAAGTTTCGCCTACCCCTTCGGTGCATGGAACGACACCATTGCCGACGCCACCCGTGAGGCGGGTTACGCGGCTGCCTGCACCACGCGCACTGGCTGGGCACTACGCGACAACGACCCCTACCGGCTCCGTCGACTCACGGTTTTCAACACGGATACACTGGGCAGCTTCGTGCGCAAGCTCGCCTACGCGAGCCACGCCGTTTCGTGGTACGAGCTCGTGCGCTACCACGGTGGCATGGTTGCACGCCGGTTCACCGGGTGACCCGAACATGCGCCGCGCGATCCTGTTCTGGTATTACCGTGATCCCGAAGTTTGTCGCACGCGGGTGGCCCAATTGGCTCGCCACAACCCGGGGCTTCCCATCTTCGGCCTGTATGGAGGGGCGCGACATAACGCCACTGCGTTCGCAAATATTGAAGCCCGGCTCGACGACGTGTGGCATTACGACGACGACCAGGACGCGGACTGGAAATGGCGGCATGGTGACCGCATGCTCGCACGCTGGCATGCCCGGCGAGGTCACAGCCTGGCCTGGGATCAAATCTTCGTAGCACAGTGGGACTTCCTTGCTTGCGCCCCACTCTCCCCCCTTTTCGATGCTGTCGGGCCCTGCCAGATCTACCTCCCCGGCCTGCGATCACTCGATGGACTTGCCACTCGCTGGTGGTGGACGCGGGCGGACTCACCCGAATCCACCGACTACGCCAGATTCATTGCCCACATGCAGGCGCAGAACTACAACGGCCCCTTTGAAGCCTGTCAGTTTCTCGCCTCGCTGATGCACAGGAACTTTCTGGATGCCTACGCCAAAGTGGCCGACACCGTGCCGGGATTTCTCGAATACAAGCTCCCTGCCTGGGCTCGCGCGCATGGTTTTGAACCTGTAGACCTGCCCGACCTGCCTGTCACTTGGCCTGGCGAACCCGCTCCAAGCAACCTTGTAACACTCAGCGCCACCAAGCGCGAAATCGATCCGCTCGACATCCTCGCCGAATTGATCCGCCCCGGAGGCAGACGATACTTTCATCCCGTGCATCGCCCCATGCCAGTACATTTCTCCAGCTGGGCCGCGTTCATGGCGCACTATCTGCCGCGTCTGATTAAGCGAACCCTGCTCGGCAAATCGACATGAAATCCCTGTTCCAGCGCCTCGCACGCCCTGTCATGCCGCGCGCCCGGCAGCGTTGCGATCTGGTGTTCGTCATGGCCATCTCCGAAGGTGAATGGGTGGGTGTGGAAGATCTGCTAGACAGCCTTCACACCTATCTCGATTGTCGCTGGCGACTCATCGCCGTGGACGACGCGACTACAGACGACACTTATGAGAAATTACTCGATGCCGGCTGCTGGGTCGTTCGAAATCCGGAAAAACTTTACTTGTGGGGGCTGGATTTGACCCTGCGACGCGGCTTTCGCGAAGCGCTACGCCTTTTCGACAGTTCCTTTGTGGTCAAGATCGATCCCGACGCGCTGGTGATCGGCCCGGGTCTCTACCGTGTACTGCAAGACACCTTCACCGCCCACCCCCGCGTTGGTATTGCCGGCACCTACCGCATCGATTGGAACGGCGAACGCCGCGACCTGAGTTACTGGCGTGACCGCATGAAGCAGCGGCGCAAGGATCTGGGCAAGCCACTCGAGCGCGCACTGGCTAACGGTTACATTCTCGGCGAAGGAGTACAGGGGGGTTGCTACGCGCTCCGTTCGACTTGCCTTGAGCGCATAGACAGCGCCGGCTGGCTCGAGGGCGCGGAAGGTTATCGCCCCAGACATATCAAAGGCCAGCAAATCGGCGAGGACAGCTTGATCACGATGTTGGTCCACGCTGCCGGCTATGAGGGGCTCGACATCGGCGGTCCCGGCCAGCCATTCGGTATCTGGGATGTCGGTTTGCCCATGCCTCCGGAAGACCTGATCCGGCAAAACCGGATCGTTACCCATGCGCTGAAATACCACGACGACGCCTCGCTGGCTGCGCGTGCCTACTTCCTGCTGCGCAGGCAACTCGACCGTGACACCACTATCAAGCATCAAGAATGACTACACCATCGAGTCTTGGCGAAATGACGACACATAACCCCGTATTCATTTTTTCATCCAGTTGGCGCTCCGGTAGCACACTGGTCCAGCGATACGTCACCGCCAGCGGAGAAGTGCTGGTCTGGGGAGAAACGGGGGGCGCCCTGAATGCCCTCGCCCAAGCGCTCCAAGGATGGGAAAAAATAGGTGCCGATCCGGCTATTCGTTTCGACCACACTCTTGGAGGCGGCGGGGAGGCGGCTTACCACACCCTGCTCTTTACCCCGAAAACCGAGCATGCGGGCATGTGGATTGCCAACCTGACCCCGCCTTACACCGAAATACAATCGCAGCTGTGTGCCTGGATGGACCAGGTGTATGGCGCCCGCGCCCGTGCACTCGGCTACTCGCGCTATGGCATCAAGGAAACCCGCTGCGACATTGCTACTGCCAAACGCCTGTCGTTGATGTTTCCCGATGCACGTTTTGTTTTCCTGGTGCGCAACCCCATGGATGTCATGACCTCGATCAAGCGGCGTAACTGGATAGGCCGGCCCGCAAGCCTTGCCACGCTGCGCTATTACGCCCAGCATTGGCTCACCCGAAGCCGGCAATTCCGGCAAGCGAATTTTGGCTTTGCTGTGCGATACGAGGATTTCGTAAACGATGCTTCAGTGCGTGCGCGTCTGCTCGACCACCTTGGCATCGCGCATGCACCGCCAGACGATTTCATGGCCAGCAGCCGTGTGGACTGGCAAACCCGCGACGAGCGAAAACTCACAGTATTCGAGCGTGTGATGCTGCATTACTGGCTGGGGGACGAAATGCGCGCATGGGAATATTGACCCCATGCAGGTTTCGATCGTCATGCCCTGCCACAACGCCGCCGCCTATTTACCGGCCAGCGTAGGCAGCGTGTCCGCCCAGACTGTTGACGACTGGGAACTGATCGCCGTCAATGACGGTTCGACCGATGCGACGCTGAACTGGCTGCGCGCCCAGACCGATCCCAGGCTCGTCGTGATAGACCAGTCTAACCAGGGGGTCAGTCAAGCGCGCAACGCCGGCATTCGGGTCGCCCGAGGCCGCTATCTGGCCTTTCTCGATGCCGACGACACCTGGTCGCCCGACTGGCTGAAGTACATGATCACTGCGCTGGATGACAATCCCCAGGCCGTGTTGGCGTATTGCGGCTGGCAGAACGTTGGGCAGGTCCATGCCCGTGGCGCACCTTTCGTCCCTCCCGACTACGAGAACGAACGCAAGGCAGAAACACTGTTTACCGGATGCCGCTGGCCGATCCACGCCGCGCTCGTCAGGCGCGAGGCGGTGCTTGCCGCGGGGGGCTTCGATTCGTCACTCACTCACGCGGAGGATTACGCCCTCTGGCTTCGGGTCGCGGGGCATGCCCCTATCGTCCGGGTGCCAGAAGTGCTCGCTTTTTATCATTTTCACGGTGGGCAGCAGGCCTCGTCGCGCAAGGATCGCGCTGCCCTCCAATTCTGGGCGGCACAGCGGCAATTCCTGGCTACAAACGAATCATTTGCCAATGCACTGGGCAAGGCGCGCCTGCGCGAATTGACGACTGGCTTGCTGTTGCAGAAAGGCTATGACGCTTACTGGCAACGCGACCTTCCCGCCGCCCGTGCAATTTTTCGCGTTGTCATGAAACAGGGCTATGGCACACTCCGCGACTGGCTGTACATGCTGCCCGCCTGGCTGCCTGAATCCTGGCACAGGCAGCTGCTGTGCCTGCGAGACACCTGAACACCAGACATGGACAACTTCGACCCCAACCGCATTTCTGTCATCATGCCCTGTTTCAACGCAGCGCCTTACGTGGCCGATGCGGTGACGAGCGTTCTGAAGCAAACCCATCCGGCTGTAGAACTGATCGTGGTGGATGACGGCTCAACCGATGGTTCAGAATCGATTCTGGACGAACTGGCGCAGGCGCACCCCCAACGCATCACTCTGCTCCATCAGACGAACAGCGGCCCCTATGCTGCACGTAATGTCGGGCTGACCCATGCGCGCGGCAATTTCGTGGCATTTCTGGATGCCGACGACCTCTGGCATCCCGAGGCACTGGCCCGACTCCACGAGGCATTGTTCCAGACCGAGGCTGACGTGGCCTACTGCGGCTGGCAGAACGTGGGCGAACTGGCTGCCAATTCTCAGCCTTTCATCCCGCCGAATTACGCCACCATTGACGCCGCGCGCGCATTCCTTAAGTCCTGCCCCTGGCCGATCAATGGCGTGTTGCTCAGGCGTCAGCTTGTCGACACTTTGCGCGGATTTTCAGAACGCCTGCCGACTGCCATGGACTACGACCTGTGGCTGCGCATGCTCCCATTGCAACCCACGGTGGTGCGTGTCGCCGACGTGCTCGCCTACTATCGACGCTATCCACGCGGCAGCGCGCATATTCCGCGCTGGCGGCAGATTTTCGATGCGATTGCCGTGCGGGAAGCGTTCGCACGTCGCCATCCCGAGCAAATACGGCATTTGCACCGCAGCGAACGCGAGGCATTGTTGTATGGCTCGCTGCTCCCGGAGGCGTATCGCTGCCACTGGCGGCGCGATACCGAATCCTCGCGCCGCCTGTTTCGCCGCGCAGCACGCAAGGCGCACTGGCAGGCCCGAGACGCGAAATACATTCTGGCGAGCTTCTTGCCTGCGCAAGCGTTCAACGCACTGATCCGGTTCGTCGATGCCCGACGCGACACACGCCCGGCCCTTTGAAGCATGCCCGCTCTTACCGTCGCCTTCTGTACCTTCAACCGCGCCATCCGGCTGCATGCCCTGGTGGCGGCCTTACGCGCACAGCGCTGCGATGCCGACTGGGAACTGCTGGCAGTCAACAACGCCAGCACGGACAACACCCTGGAAATTCTGGCCGGCTTGCAGGCACAGCCCGGCCCCCGGCTGCGCGTCGTCACCGAATCGACTCCGGGCATCGTACCCGCTCGCAATCGCGCCCTCACCGAGTCAGCGGAAAGCGACTACCTCGTTTTCATCGATGATGACGAATTACCAAAACCCGGCTGGCTCGCCGCCGCCTGCGATGCGCTGCTCAACGAAGGCGCCGACTGCGTGGGCGGACGCATCGAGATCGACTACGCCAACGCCCCGCGTCCCCGCTGGCTCGACGACGAGATCGCCGGCTTTCTCGGCCGCCTCGACCACGGGCCGCAAGCCTTCTGGATCGCGGATGAACGCACGCCCCTGTGGAGCGGCAACATCGGCTACGCCATGCGGGTGTTCCGCGAAACGCCCGAACTGCGCTTCGACACCCGCTACAACCGCGCCGGCGACGGCGTCGGCGGCGGCGAGGACGCGATGATGTTCCGTGCCCTGCTCGCCCGCGGCGCGCGCATGCGCTACCGCCCCGACATGGCGATCCTGCACGGGGTGGAAAACTGGAAGCTGCGGCGCGCCTACTTCCTGCGTCTGCACTACCTGGCCGGGGTGCGCGCGGGCCGCCACGCCCTGCCGGACTATCCGCACACCTTCCTCGGCGTTCCGCCCTTTCTGCTCAGCCAGGCCGCGCGGCAGCTCGGGCGAGCTGCCGCCCTACAGCTCGCCGGCCGGCCGGGCGCGTTGCGGCAGGCGATGAACGCCGTGCACGCGCTGGGCTGCGCGCTCGGCTACCGGCAGCGCGCATGAATACGCTCACCGTCCTCGTCTGTACCCACAACCGGGCCGACCTCCTGATGCGTGCGCTGGCCTCGCTCAACGCCGCCCGGCGACCCGCGCTGCCGGTGCGCATCCTGGTCGCCGCCAACGCGTGCAGCGACGACACCGGCGCCCGGCTCGACGCCTACCGCGCCGAACAGGACGCGCGCGGCTGGCTGCCGCTGGAATGGTTCGACGTCCCCACGCCCGGCAAGTCGCACGCCCTGAACGCCGCGATCCCCCGCATCGCCACCAGCCACGTCGCCTTCGTCGACGACGATCACCGGGTCGACCCCGGCTTTCTCGTCGGCATCGAAGCGGCGCTCACCGCCTGGCCCGACGCCGGCCTGTACTGCGGGCGCATCCTGCCCGACTGGGACGGCAGCGAGCCCGCCTGGGTGCACGACGCCGGGCCGTACCGCATCTACCCCCTGCCGGTGCCGCGCTACGACCAGGGCAACGCGCCCAAGACCATCACCGCCGACGAAGGCCCGATCCCGGGCGGCGGCAACCTGGTGCTGCACCGCCGCATATTCGAGCTCACCGGGCAGTTCTCGACCGAGCTCGGCCCGCACGGCCACGACCTCGGCGGTGGCGAGGACAGCGAATACGTGCTGCGCGCGCTCGAACGCGGCGAGCGCTGCCAGTATTCGCCCGACATCGTGCAGCACCACTACGTCGACACCGAACGCCTCCGGCTGTCCTACCTGCTGAAGAAAAGCTACCAGCGCACCCGCTCCACCTCGCGCATCCACGGCGGTGGCAGCGTACCGCTCTTCATGTGGCGCAAGCTTGCGGAATACGCGTTCCACAGCGTGTTCAGCTTAGGCTGGGCCAAACGGCGCTTCTACTGGGTGCGCCTCGCCGCCGCGCTGGGCGAGGTGCGCGGCCGCGGCGAATCGGGCTATCGCGGCAAGCGCCTCGACCTGCCGGCCGACGCGGGCATGATAGTCGTCGAGATCGCCGCGCTGGTCGCGGTGGCGAGCGCCCTCCTCGCCTGGGGCTTCGGCGGCGACACGCGCGCGCCCTTTCTCGCCGCCGC
>JAIWOS010000187.1 GCA_020217265.1 Thiobacillus sp.
CGGCGGCGAGCAGGGCGGCGCGGGCAGCGTCGCGCGTCGCCGCGTCGGCCTGGCGCAGCGGTGCGCACCAGTTCGCCAGCGCGTTCAAGGTATGGTTCACGACTTCCTGAACTTCGGGACGGTCGAGGATCAGCGCGGTGGTGTAAATAAAGGTCTGCCCCTGGTCGGACAAGGCCTTGGCGAGCAGCTGGCTGTAGGGGTTGCCGGCCAGCGCGGGCACGCTGACATGGTCGGCGCGCGCGGGGCGCGGGTTGGGCAGGTTGTCGGGCTGCAGCTCGAGGAAGGCGACGTAATACGAGTTGCGGCTGACGCCGCGCTTCCACATCGACAGCCGTTCGGCGTCGGTGAGCACACCGGAATGCAGCATGACGGCGATGGTGTCGAGGATGCCGACGTCGTCTTCGTGCAGAAACGCCAGGTGTTCGACGAGGAATTCGGCCAGCGTGCGACCCATGCTGCCCTGGCACACGACGTCGCGCATCAGCATCAGGCGGGCGTTTTCGATGGTCGGCATGCACCACCATGCGTAGCGCGCGAGCTCGTCGGTGAGCGCGGGCGAATGCACGACCGCGACCACGGCTTCTTCCTCGGCGATCAGCAGCAGCTGCGCGAGGTGCTGGGTGGAAAGCCCCGCCTGCGACTGCCGCGTCCAGCGCGTGAGGTGGACCGGATAGCCGCCGGGCGAGCCGAGCGCGTGGCCGGACAGGAGTTCCCGCACGCGGCGCAGGTAGCGGTCGCTGCGCTCGTTGGGTTTCAGCGGCACGCTGGCCTCGCCCTGCGGCGTCAGTGCCCACAGCGTCATGCTCGATTCGTCGATGCGGACGGCCTTGAGTTCCTGATTGAACAGGACGTTGAGCCGCAGTTCGTCTTCGGGAGAGAGTTCGTCGTTCATAGCGCCTTGAACACCTCACGCGCCGCCGCCACGGTTGCAGCTATATCCGCATCGGTATGCGCGGCCGAAACGAAGCCCGCTTCAAACGCCGACGGGGCGAGGTACACGCCTTTGTCGAGCATGGCGTGGAAAAAGCGGTTGAAGGATTCGCGGTCGCTCGCCATCACGTCGGCAAAGCTCTTGGGCGGCTGCGCGGAAAAATACAGGCCGAACATGCCGCCGACGGAATCGGCGCAGAAGGTCTTGCCCGCGTCTTTCGCGGCGGCGGTGAGGCCGTCGCAGAGCGCTTTCGTTTTGGCGGCGAGCGCGTCGTAAAAGCCGGGTTGCGAGACGGCGTTGAGTGTGGCGAGCCCTGCCGCGACCGAGACCGGGTTGCCCGACAGGGTGCCGGCCTGATACACGGGGCCGACGGGCGCCAGCGCGTCCATCACGTCGGCGCGTCCGCCGAAGGCGCCAACCGGCATGCCACCGCCGATGACCTTGCCGAGCGTGGTCAGATCCGGCTTGATCCCCAGGAGTTTTTGCGCGCAGCCGAGGTCGACGCGGAAACCGGTCATCACTTCGTCGAAGATCAGCAGCGCGCCGTGGGCGTCGCACAGGCGGCGCATCGCGGCCATGAATTCGGCGGTGGGCTTGACCAGATTCATGTTGCCCGCGAACGGCTCGACGATGATGCAGGCGATTTCCGATCCGATTTCGGCAAAGGTGCGCTCCAGCCCGGCGACGTCGTTGTAGTCGAGCACCAGCGTTTCGGCGGCGACCGCTGCGGGTACGCCCGCCGAGGTGGGGTTGCCGAAGGTGAGCGCGCCGGAACCGGCCTTCACCAGCAGGAAGTCGGCGTGGCCGTGGTAGCAGCCTTCGAATTTGATGAACTTGCTGCGTCCGGTGAAGCCCCGGGCGAGACGGATCGCGCTCATGGTTGCCTCGGTGCCGGAGGACACCAGCCGCACTTTTTCGATCGAAGGCACGAGCGCGCGAATCTTGTGCGCGATGGTGAGCTCGGGCTCGCTGGGCGCGCCGAACGACAGGCCGTTGGCGGCGGCGTCCTGAACCGCCTTCACCGTGCCGGGGTGGGCGTGGCCGAGGATGGCCGGACCCCAGGAACCGACGTAATCGGTGTATTGCTTGCCGTCGGCGTCCCACACGTAGGCGCCCTGCGCGCGGGCGAAAAACACCGGCGTGCCGCCCACGCTCTTGAAGGCGCGCACCGGCGAATTCACGCCGCCGGGGATCACCTGTTGCGAAGCTGCGAAGAGTTGTTCGTTGCGGGTCATGATTCGGATTCCGTTGCGAAAAGTTGGTTGAGGTCGCGCGCAGCGGCGCGGATGTCGGGCGCGCCGAACACGGCGGACAGCACGGCGAGGCTGTCGGCCCCGGCGTCGATGAGGGCCGCGCCGTTGTCCCGCGTGATGCCGCCGATGGCGACGAGGGGCACGTGGATGACGCCCTGCGCTGCACGCAGCAGCTCGACGGACGCACGCGGCGCGTCGGGCTTGGTCGGCGAAGGAAAGAAACTGCCGAAGGCGACGTAGTCGGCGCCCGCCTCCTGCGCCGCCCGCGCCAGATCGAGACTCTGGTAACACGACGCACCGACGATCTTGTCCTTGCCGAGGATGATGCGCGCCTCGGCGAGGCTGCCGTCGTCGCGCCCCAAATGAACGCCATCGGCGTCGCACAAATCGGCCAGACGCAGGTCGTCGTTGACGATCAGCGGCACGCCGAAGCGATGGCACAGCGCCACCAGCTCGCTCGCCTGTTCGTGGCGGCGTGCCACGTCGGCGGATTTGTCGCGGTACTGCACCGCGGCCACGCCACCCGCGAGCGCCGCTTCGACCATCGCCAGCAGCTGGCCGGTGTCGGCGGTGTCGGGCGTGATGGCGTACACGCCGCCCGGAAACTTGCGCGCCGCGCTCACGCGTTGCCTTCGGCCTGGCCGTCCTGCGCCCAGAAGAAGCGCTCGGGGATGTACTGCCCCATGCCGGGGCGGAAGGCGGCTTTCAGGGTTTCGTAGGTAAAGCTTTGTGCTTCGCGCACGGCGGTCGGCACGTCCTGGCCGTAGGCCAGCGTGGCGGCGATCGCCGAGGCGAGCGTGCAGCCCGAGCCGTGGTAGCTGCCGGGCAGGCGGTCCCAGGCGTCGGTCTGCACGTGGCCATCGGCGCCATACAGGCTGTTGAGCACGCGCGGGGTATTTTCGTGGGTGCCGGTGACGAGCACATACTCGCAACCGAGCTCGACCAGCCGCGCGGCGCAGGTGGCAAGATCGAGGTCGTCCTCGTCCGAGTCGAACAGCGCCAGCCGGCGCGCCTCGTGGCTGTTGGGCGTGAGCACGCTGGTCTGCGGAATCAGCATGTCGCGCATGGCGGCGATGATGTCCTCGCTGGCGAGCTCGTCGCCGCGGCCGGAAGCGAGCACGGGGTCGAGCACCACCGGGATGTCGGGGTAGTCGGCAAGAATCTCGGCGATCGCCGCCACCGATTCCGCACTGCCCAGCATGCCGAGCTTGAAGGCCGCCACCGGCACGTCTTCCAGCAGCATGCGCGCCTGGTCCATCACCCATTCCGAATCGATCACCAGGATGCCGTCCACGCCGGCGGTGTCCTGCACCGTCAGCGCGGTGATCACCGACAGCGGATGACAGCCCATGCTCGCGAGCGTGAGGATGTCGGCCTGGATGCCGGCGCCGCCGGTGGGGTCGGACGCGGCGAAGCTCAGCACCAGGGGCGGGGTCGGCTTGGGGGAAAAAATAGGCGGCATGGCGTCACTGCTTTAGAATCAGGCAGCGATTTTAGCCGATAGCCCCAAACCATGACCGAAACGCCCGAATACCGAAGCTGGATGTGCCTGATCTGCGGCTGGATCTATCACGAGGAAACCGGCGCGCCCGACGACGGCATCCCCCCAGGCACGCGCTGGGAAGATGTGCCGCCCAACTGGACTTGCCCCGATTGCGGCGCGCGCAAGGACGATTTCGAGATGGTGGTGATTTGAGGCGTTTGGCGGTATCGGTTCAAGAAAACCGCCAAACGGGCGTTAAGCCCTTGGCGGAACCCGGGTTGGTCGTTGACCCCTGGCCCGGACGAGAAGAAACAATTCAATTCTAAGGAGACAGTCATGATCGTGCGGTGGATGGCAGCATGGGTACTGTGTGTGTATTCGCTGGGCGCCTGGGCGATCGCGCCCTACCTGCAGGGTGATCCCGTCGCGGGCGGCAGCGTGCAGGCGGTCGCTGGCGCGGTCGAGGCCAAACTGAAAGGCGGCGGCTTCAAGGTCATCGGCAAATATTTCCCCAGGAATCTCGCCGGTTATGGCGTCGTCGTGGCGAGCGACGACGAGATGCTTGACCAGGTGGCCGCCGCCGGCGGCCATGCCATTCTGGGCGCGGCCATCCGCGTCGGCGTCAAGGCCGACGGCAGCGTGAGCTACACCAACCCCGATTACTGGTACCGCGCCTTTTTCCGCAAGGGCTTCGACAAGCGCGAAGCGGCGGTGAAATCCCTGCAATCAAAACTCGAAAATGCGCTCGGCGCGGGCAAGGGCATGGGCGGCGACGAAACCGCGGCCAGCCTCGCCAACTACCGCTACATGATCGGCATGGAGCGCATCGATTCGCCGAAAAACAAGCTGAACGAATTCGGCAGCTTTGCCGAGGCGCTGAAAACCGTGCGCGACAATCTCGCCAAGGGCGTAGGGAAAACCAGCAAGGTCTACGAGATCGTGCTGCCGGAACACAAGCTCGCGGTGTTCGGCGTGGCGATGAACGATCCCGAGAATGGCGACGGCGAGTGGATCCGCAAGATCGACCAGCAGAACAGCATCGCCGGGCTGCCCTACGAAATCTACATCGTCAACAACACGGTCGAATCGCCGCATGGACGCTTCCGCATCGCGCTCGCTTTCCCCGACGTGGGGATGGGCCAGTTCATGCGCATTTCCTCGCTGCCCAACACGATCCTCGAAACCATGAGCGCGGTGGCGGGCGTGGACAAGAAGGAGGCGCAGTCGGCCTGGCAGCAATAGCGCAGGTCGCGTGAGGACGTCCACGGAAAAGCGCTGCCCGGCAGCGCTTTTTTCTTGTCCGCTCGACAGCAACAGGGAAGGCAAGGCGGGCCCTGCGATCCGTTCGTTCGCGTGCAGGCTAAAGAAGCCGAAACCCTTGCCGTAATGTTAAGCACGCAAGGGTGGCACTCGCCGCCCGTTCGACGAGCCTCGTGGAGAAGACGTGTGGACAACGCAGCCTTGAAGGGCGTGAAGGTGATGGTCATCGACGACAGCAACACCATCCGCCGCAGTGCCGAAATATTTCTGAACCAGGCCGGATGCGAGGTCATCCTGGCGCAGGACGGCTTCGACGCCCTGTCGAAGATCACCGATCACGAACCCGACGTGGTGTTCGTCGACATCATGATGCCGCGGCTGGACGGCTACCAGACCTGCTCTCTGATCAAGCGCAACTCTAAATACCGCGCCACGCCGGTGATCATGCTGTCGTCCAAGGACGGGCTGTTCGACCGCGCGCGCGGCCGCATGGTGGGGTCGGACGAATACCTCACCAAACCGTTTACCAAGGACACGCTGTTGTCGGCGGTGCGCGAGCACGCCCACCTCGGCGCCTGAACGAATCGATCTAGGAGCAGAAAACATGGCAATCAGCCGCATCCTGGTTGTGGACGACTCCCCGACCGAGCGTTTTTTCCTGTCGGAACTGCTGGTTAAAAACGGCTATCTCGTGAGCATGGCCGAAAGCGGCGAGGAAGCCGTGGCGCAGGCAAAGCAGACCCTGCCCGACCTCATCGTGATGGACGTGGTGATGCCCGGCATGAACGGCTACCAGGCCACCCGCATGATCGGCAAGGAAGACGCCACCCGCCACATTCCCGTGATCATGTGCACCACCAAGGGGCAGGAAACCGACAAGGTGTGGGGCATGCGCCAGGGCGCGAAGGCTTATCTCGTCAAGCCGGTGAAGCCGGAAGACCTTTTGAACCAGATCAAGGCATTGGGTTGAGCGGGCGCCATGTCGAAGAAATTCAACCTGCGTGATTTCCAGACGCGGCTGTCGCAACAATTGCAGGCGGCCGCCGGACGCGACACTTCCGGTTCGCGCCTGGGTTTTCGCGTCGGCGATGCCAACTGGCTGGTGAGCCTCACCGATACCGAAGAGGTGCTGCCGGTGCCGCCCATCGTCAGGGTGCCGGGCGCGCGCCGCTGGTTTCGCGGCCTGGCCAACATTCGCGGCAACCTCTACGCCGTGAGCGATTTTTCGGATTTCATGGGGCAGGGTGCCACGCCCGAGCACAACGAATGCCGCCTGCTGATCCCGCACCGCGATTTCGGCGTGAACGCCGCCTTGCTGGTGCGCGGCACGCTGGGGTTGCGCAACATCGGGCGCTATCGGCCGCTCGATGCCGTCGCGCCCAGCCCCTGGGTCAGCCGGCAATATACAGACGAAAGCGGCGCGAACTGGCATGACCTCGATTTCAGCCGTTTGCTGGCCACGCCTGAATTCCTCAGGGTCGAGGCCCAGGCCTGATTCTCACGTCGAAACAACAGTAACGCGCGATGACGCGTCATCCATGGAGAGAGCGGAGCAATGAACATGGCAATCACGATGAACGGCCTGAAGGGCCTGGCGGGGCGGGTAGCCGGCAGAGGGCGCGCCAACCCGACAGGCGAGCACACCACCCTGATCATGGAGACGGTGCGCAAACTGGCCGATCACGAGCCGGGCAAGGTGCCGCTGGTCGGCCATTTGCCTGCCGAGAAACAGTATCTCTACGCAGGCGGCACGCTCATCGCATCGCTGCTGCTGGCGGCCGGTTTCACCATCTACGGTTCGGTTCAGCTGGGTAATCGTGCTGCTTACGAGAGCCGTGCCGGTGAGCTGAAAGTGCTCTCGCAGCGCTTGCCGCTGACTGCGCAGCAATCTGTGCTGGGCAATGCCAGCGCCTTCAAGAAGCTGGCGGAAGGCAAGGCGAGTTTCGAGAAAACGCTGACAGGTCTGGTCGACGGCGACGACGAGGTGCCGGCAACCGGCGGCGACGCGAAGAACGCGCTGCAGAAAATCAGCGGGCAATGGGAAAAATCGAAGCCGCAGATCGCGCAGATCCTTTCCCAGGAAAAGAACCTGGTGGCCCTGAGCCGCAACGTCAAGCGCATCAATGCCCTGAGCCTGGATCTGCAGGGCGTGTCGGAACACTTGTCCAAGCAGCTGGCGGACAGCGGGGCCGGCGTGCAGGAAGTGGCCCGGGCCGGCCGCCTCGCGATCCTGTCGCAGCGACTGCCGAAGAATGCCAACCTGCTCTTGACGTCCGAAACGATCGATCCCCAGGTCGTGCAGCAACTGGAAAAAGACACCACCCTCTTCCGCGATACCGTGCAGAGCCTGATGGAAGGCGCGGCGGGCAAGAGCGAGCGCGGCATGCAGACGCTGGAAGAGCTGGGCACCAACATGGGCGACATGGTGGAAACCGTGGGGGCGGTGCTCGCCAACACGCAGGCGCTGCTGCAGTCCAAGCAGGCGGCCGCCAGCCTGTTCGCCACCAGCGACACGCTGATGCAGGACACCAGCCAGCTGTCGCGTGACTACCAGTCGATCGGCACCCTGGGGTACTGGCTGGCCGCGGCCTTCGGCCTGCTGGCGGTGGGCTCGCTGGTGTTGCTGGGACTGGTCAACATCAACGAAACCAAAACCCGCGCGCGCAAGAGCGAGGAAGAAAACGCACGCAACCAGGAGGCGATCCTGCGGCTGATGGACGAGCTGGGCGAACTGGCCGAGGGCAACCTCACCATCAACGCCAGCGTGACCGAGGACATCACCGGAGCGGTGGCCGACTCGATCAACTACACCGTGGAAGAACTGCGCAGTCTGGTGCGTGGCATCAACAACGCCACCCTGCACATGGAGCAGGCCGCCAGCGAGGCGAGCCGGGTGTCGGATTCGCTGCAGCAGGCTTCGCGCCGGCAGACCGAGGAGATCGAGGGCACCTCGGCCGCCGTCGTCAGCCTGGCGCAATCCGTGCAGCAGGTGTCGGGCAACGCCGCCGAATCCGCCCGCGTGGCGGAACAGTCGCTGGCCGCTGCCGAAAAGGGCCAGCAGGCGGTGGCCAACGCGATTGCCAGCATGAACGGCCTGCGCGAGCAGATTCAGGAAACCTCGAAGCGCATCAAGCGCCTCGGCGAATCCTCGCAGGAGATCGGCGAGATCGTCGAACTGATTTCCGACATTACCGAACAGACCAACGTGCTGGCCTTGAATGCCGCCATCCAGGCTGCATCCGCGGGCGAAGCCGGGCGCGGCTTCTCGGTGGTGGCCGAAGAAGTGCAGCGGCTGGCGGAGCGCTCCGCCGACGCGACCAAGCAGATCGCCGCGATCGTGAAGACCATTCAGTCCGACACCCAGGAAACGGTGGCGGCGATGGAAATCTCGACCCAGGGCGTGGTCGAGGGCGCCAAGCTGTCGGACGCCGCGGGCCAGACCCTGGCCGAGATCGGCGACGTGTCGAAGAAGCTCGCCGGACTGATCGCCGACATTTCCGCGGCGACGCAAAGCCAGGCCGAGTCGACCGCGCGGGTCGCCGAAACCATGCAGGACATCAAGGCGATTTCCGCCCAGACCGCGAGCGGCACGCAACAGACCGCCGAGTCCATCGGCGGCATGAAACAGCTGGCGCAAGACCTCAAGAACTCGGTCGCGGGCTTCAAGCTCGCCTGATTCGCGACGACTGCTCCCGCAACGCACCAGGAACCCCACATCATGAGCGCCTTACTCGATTACGACATCGGCCCCCTCAACTGGGTGCGCGGCGACATCGACGCTGCCCTGCAGGCCGCGCTCGGCCGCATCCAGGCCTACAGCGTCGACGCCGATCTCACCAACGCCCTGCGGCTGGCGCGCGACGACGCGCACCAGGTGGCCGGCGCGCTGCGCATGGTCGGCCTCGAAGGCGCCGCCACGCTGGCCGGCGCGCTGGAAAGCGTGCTGGACGACATCAATGAAAACCGCCTGCTGGCCGACGCCGGCGTGTTGCGTGCCTTGCGCAACGCCTTCGAGGGTTTGCAGCGCTGGGTCAAGGCGCTGGCCGACGGCCGTGGCAGCGGCGAATTGGCGCTGTTCCCGCTCTACAAGGGCCTGCGCGAGTTGCAGGGGGCCGAGCGCGTGTTCGAGGGTGAACTGTTCTTCCCTGATCTGCGCATCCGCGTGGGGAACAAGGAGGCCGGGGCGGGGCTTGCCCAGGAGGCGCTGGCCGCCGAGGTCAAGACGGCGCGCGCGCTCTTTCAGCGCGGTCTCTTGGCGTTTTTGCGCAATGTCGAGGCCGAGCAGGGGCTGGCCCGCATGCGCGAGGCGCTGGTCGCGATCGAACGCGTCGCCCCCTCGCAGGCCGCGCAGACCTTCTGGTGGGCCTGCGTCGGCTTCATCGACAGCCTGATTGCGCATGGCGTCGAGGCCGATTTCAACGTCAAGCAGCTGCTGGCGCGGATCGACCTGCAGATGCGGCGCCTGATGGAAGGCTCGCCGCAGGTGGCCGAACGCCTGCTGCGCGACGCGCTGTTCTTCGTCGCCAAGAGCGAAACGCTCGACGGGCGCGCAGCCGAAGTGCGCGCCACGCTCGGCCTCGATCGCTACCTGCCCGGCCGGGGGCTGCTCGATCCCGAAACCCTGGCGCGCATGCGTCCGGTGCTGGAAGCGATGCAGAACGGCCTCAAGGCCGCGCGCGACAGCTGGCACGCCACGGTCGAAGGCAACGCCAGCCAGCTCGCGCAGTTTCAGGATCACCTCGCGCACCTGCAACCGCAGGCGTCGATGTTTCCCGACAGCGGGCTCGCCGGGCTGCTGGATGCGCTGGGCGCCGCGGCCGGCGTGTGCGGGCAGCGTGCCGGCGAGGCCCGCGAGCAGGCCAATCTGGAAGTGGCGGCCACGCTGCTGTTCATGCAGAACGCTGTCGAACGCGAGGACATCCTGCACGGCGATTTTGCCGCGCGCGCGGACAGCCAGCGGGCCCGCCTGCAGGCCCTGATCGACGGCCGCGAACTGCCGGCGGCGGAAGCAGAACTGGCGAGCCAGCGCGAGGCCGAGCGCGACATGCTCGTGCACATGGCGCAGGAGGTCGGACAGAATCTCAAGCAGATGGAGGAAGCGCTCGACGCTTTCTTCCGCGATGCCGACGCGCGCGAGGGGCTCGCGAGTCTGCCCGAACTGGCGCAACAGGCTCAGGGCGCGCTGACCATGCTGGAACAGCCCGACGCCGCCCGCCTGCTGGGCGCGGCCACCGAGCTTGCCCGCCCCTACATGAGCGAGGGCCACCCGGACGCGGCCACCCAGCAGCGCCTGGCCGATGCCTTTTCCAGCCTGGGGCTGTATATCGAGGCCTATTGCGCCGGCCGCGCTGACGCCGACCGCATTCTGCGCCCCGTGCTGGTCGATTTCGGCGTCATCGACGCTGCCAGCATGGACGACGAAGCCTTCGCCGATACCGTCGAGTCCGGCCTGCCCGCGCGCAAGGAGAGCGTGCAGGCGGCGTATCTGCAATGGCGCGACCTGGCGGACGATGCGTCCGCAAAAAAAAAATTCCTTGAAGCACTCACCGAGCTCGGCCGCGACGCCGAGCTGATCGACGACGCATCGCTCAAGCAGCAGACGCACGCGCTCATCGACGCCAGTCGCGACGCGGATGAGCCGCCCGAATCCCTGGATGCCCTGGTTGCCGCCCTCACCGGGCTGGCCGTGCCCGAACGGCAGCTTGCTCCCGCCGAACTGGAGGCAGCGCCGGCAGCAGAGGCCAGCGTAACCGTCGATACGGCTGTAGCTGAGGTGCGCGAATCCACGCCGCCCTCCGAACCCCTGGCGGAAGAAGTTCCAGGCGAAGCTGTCGTGGCGAGTGTCGAGCCTGACACCGCCGTGGCAGACGGCAGCCTGCGTGTCGAACTCCCCGAGGGCGTGGAGCCCGAGTTGCTGGAAATTTTCCTCGAAGAAGCCAACGAGGTGCTCGCCACGATGGGCGAGGCCGCCCAGGCGTGCCACGCCAACCCGGGCGACCGCGAGGCCCTCACCGTGATCCGGCGCGGCTACCACACCCTCAAGGGCAGCGGCCGCATGGTCAGCCTCAACGACCTGGGCGAGGTGGCGTGGCGCCACGAGCAGTGGATGAACGGCTGGCTGTCCGAGCAGAAGCCGGCCACGGCCGATCTCTTGAACCTGGTCGCGCGTTCGCGCGGCGTCTTCCAGGCGTGGGTGAATGCCCTGCAGGCGGGCGAAACCGCCGACCTGGCCGTGCCGGCCCTGCTCGCAGCCGGCGAGCGCGTGATGCAGGGGCTGCCGATCGATGCGCCGACGGCAGCGGTGGCGGACGCGCCGGTTTCGACGCCGTCTGTGCAGGCCGACGTCGCCGCCGAGCCGCAGGAAACCGTCGCCGAGCCGGTGCGCTATCAGGCCATCGTTGAGGTGGCCGCGCCGGCCGTGGCCGAAATCGAGGCGCCCCTGCACGACGCGCTGGCTGAACCCCCGGCGTGGTGCGCGCAGGTCGAATATGCGGTGCCGCCCGCGGTGGTGTCGGAGTCCGCCTGCGCCGAGCCCGAGCCGGCCTTTTTTGCCGTCGTCGAATACGCCCGGCCGGAGCGCGTCGAGCCGCTTCTGGAGACGCTCGACGACGTGCCGATGGAAGCCTATGTGCCGGACGAAATCTGCATCGGCACGGTCTGCCTGTCGCCCGGGTTGTACGAGATATTCCTTGCCGAAGCCCAGCAGCGGGTGGCGGTGCTGAAGGAAGAAGCGGCGCGCCAGCACGAACTTGGCGGCAGCCCGGTGAGCGAGCACGCGCGCCGCGCCGTGCATACCCTGGGCGGCATCGCGGGCACCGCGGGCATCGTCGCGTTGTCCGACCTGGCGCACGCCTTCGAGCATTACTGGAACGGTTTCGTGCACACACCCTTGCCGGCAGCCCACCTGTCGCTGACGCAGGATGGGGTTGCGCGCATGAGCGAAATGCTGGCGGCGATCGAGCACAAGCGCCTGCCGGACGCGGCCAGCGATCTCATCGCCGCGCTGGCTGAGCTGGAAGACGCGTATGCCGCGTCGGCGGCCGAACCCGCGGGCGATGCGGGTCCGGCGCTGGCCGATGCGGCAGGCCAGGCAGAGACGCTCCCTGAGGCGTCGGCCGAAACCGGCGCGCTGCCCGACATCGGCGCGCTCATCCCCGAGAGCAAGCCGGTGAAGCCTGCGCCTGTGTTCGAACGCCGCGAAGTGGCGGACGAAATCGATGCGACCCTGCTGCCGATCTTCCTCGAAGAGGCCGAAACCCTGGTGCCCGATACCAGCGCGCAGCTGCGTGCCTGGAAAGCCGCGCCCGCCGACACCGGCCCGCGCGACGCGCTGCGCCGCAGCCTGCATACCATCAAGGGCAGCGCGCGCATGGTCGGCGCCATGCGCCTGGGCGAACTCACTCACGTCATGGAGTCGCGCGTCATCGCCGTGATCGAAGGCCAGCTCGCCGCCGGCGGCGACGTGTTCGACACGCTCGAAGCCCAGCTCGACCGCCTGGCCGACGCCGTAGAACGCCTGCGCCAGGGCGGCGCCGCGCCCGTGGCGGACGAACCGGCACCCGAGGCGGCGCAGTCCGAACCCCTGCACGCGCCGGCG
>JAIWOS010000103.1 GCA_020217265.1 Thiobacillus sp.
CGCCGGCCGCCAGCACGCGTCGCACGTCGTCCGCCTCCGCCGAGCCGCTCACCACCAGCACCGTCTGGCCGCGCGCCGAGAGGGCGGCCACCGTCGCCGCGCCGTCGCTGCCGGGCAGGTTCCAGTCCAGCAGTACCACATCGAAGCATGCGCCGGCGTCGAGCACCGCCAGCGCCTCGTCCGGGGAACTCGCCGTGCGCACCGCGGCACCGGCCTGCGCCAGCAGCGTGGCGAGGCCCTGGCGCACCAGCGGGTGGTCGTCGAGAAGCAGCAGGTTCATGAGTCTTAAGACCAGTCGGAAGACTTCCGGGTTATCGACACGGGCATTCTCGGGCTTTAGCGTGAACCCTGTAAACGCGCCTTCAGCCTGAAAGGGGGGCGCAATAATCCAAGGGAGAGCCTCCATGAAACGATGTCTTGCCGTACTTGTCGGTCTTGTCACAACCATGCTCGGCGGACCGGCCGCCGCGTACAACGTATTCCCCCTCGACCCCACGCATTCACTCAAGTGGGGCAGCAACGCCAATGGCACGCCCGGTGGCGTGGTGACTTGGAGCCTGATGGCCGACGGTACGGGGCTCGACGCCAGCGCGCCGGGCGGAATTCACGGCACGTCGAGCCTGGGCAGTCTGATGTCGCTGATCGACACGACGTATGGCCCGGGGGCGTTCATGGGGGCATTGAACGCGGCCTTTGCCACGTGGTCGGCGCTGGCCAACGTGAGTTTCGTCCAGGTGGGCGAGAACGGCAGCGTGCCGTTTTCCGCGAGCTATGCCTTGGTCGGGTCGAACGTCATCGGCGAAATCCGCATCGGCGCGTTCGATATCGATGGTTTCTCCGGCGCGGTTGGTTTTGCCGCGCCGCCCAACGGCGGCACCACGCTTGAGGGTGACATCCTTTTCAATACCAACGTCGCCTACCAGATGGCCAGCGTCGCCGAGGGCGCGGATTACCCGCTTTACCTGAATCCCTCGCCGACCGAGCCGGGCACCAAGGATTTCTGGTACCACAATGACCTGCAAGGGCTGTTCGTCCACGAGCTGGGCCACGCGCTGGGGCTCGCGCACAGCGCCGTGCCGACCGCGCTGATGTGCGGTTACGTCGATGCGGGTTTTGACGGCAGCGCCTGTGTTTATCTCGATCCGGACCTGAATGGCGCGGTTCCCCTCAACCGAATCCCCGATGCGGACGACATCGCCGGCATCCAGTTCCTCTATGGCGCGCCGGTGCCGGAGCCCCACACCTGGACGATGCTGGCAGCCGGCGTGGGCCTGGTGGGCTGGGCGGCGCGTCGCCGCCGGGGGCTGACCGATGGACGCTGGAAAGGAGAACATCATGCCTGATCGCAACCCTCATCGCGGACTGTCCATCGCACTGCTGGCCGGTTTGCTTGCCGCGCTGGCCAGTGTCCCGGCCCGGGCCGCCGTTCCGGCCTACGGGACCTTCAATTCTGTGAGTATCCAGGGTTCAACCGGCGTAATTACGTCCACGGCTCTGGGCCCGATTTCGACCAGTGCGGCAGCAGGAACGGCCACCGCGATCGCGGGAACGGCCCCCACGCCATTCGTTCACGTGCGCGCCGAGTCGAACGAATCCGGCATCACCGGCATCAACCCTGCGCTGGCGGACGCGCAATTGGGCTATTTCCTCAAGTTCAGCGGCCCTGCCGGCACCCAGGTGCCCGTATTGATGACTGCCAGCGGTTACATGGCACACAGTGCGATCAACGGTTTCGTCAGCGCGTCCTTGCAAGTCACCCGGTTCGGCATCGGCACGGTACTGGTGGACCAGCGCCTGTGCTGGTTTCACAACTGCGGCGCATATACGGCCGATGTCTTCAGCCTCGACGCGGTGCCCCTGATGTTCGATGCAAACGCGGTTTATGCAGTGAGCCTCCTGGCACAGGCGAACTCGGAGGGTTCGGGATACGCAGAAGCCTTCATCGACCCTTATTTCCAGATCGATCCGGGGTTTGCCAACGCCGGACTCTACACGCTGGAACTGAGTGCAGGGATCACCCAGCAGTTGCCCGTGCCTGAACCGTCCAGCTGGGCACTGCTGGCAACCGGGCTGGGCCTGGTGGGCTGGCGTGCCGCGCGTGGCAGGACCTGATTTTTTACAACCTGGAAGGGAGAGAACTCCATGAAAACCCATGGCCTATTCCATGCCATTTTCCTGTGCGCGAGCCTGTCCGCTCAGGCGGCGCCCATCGTATACAGCGATTCAACGTTCGACCTCGACGATTACACGCAGCAGCGCTACCAGGCATTCCCCGTTCTCGGGACGGTGGTGCAAACGGCACAGGGCAATCCGGGCACGGCCGTCGAGGTCAGCTATGCGTCGAACGACACGGTCGACATCGTGCAGGGTCTGTTTCGCGGGGATTTCAGCTACAACCCGGTGATTTCGGGCGCATTGGGCGGAATCGACGTGTCACTCGACCGCTACTTCTCGCCGGCGCGCGACGGGGTGGCATTGGGGGTAGGCAGTTTCACGCTGCGTACTTTCGTCGTACAGGGCGGGCAGGTCTATCAGGCCGTGCAGACTTTTGCCGGTCTGCCTGCAGGCAGTACCGACCAGTATGTGACGCTGACGGCGGCGAACCTCGGCGCGGCGGACTTTGGCCTGTATGATTTTTCGACCAACGTCCTCGACATGTCGATCAATCCCGACTTCGCCCAGGCGCTGTATTTCGGTTTCGGAATGCGGGCATCCGACAACGTCGCTGGATTCAAGGAAGGCACACTGCGGGCAGACAATTGGCACCTGACGCTCAATCCGGCGAACAGTGTGCCCGAGCCGGGGACGCTCGCGCTGTGGGCTATTGCTGCGGTGGGCCTGCTCGCGCTGCGCCGCCGACCCGCCACCACGCGCGCGGCCTGAGCTTCAATCGCAGCGCATGCCGTCGGCGATCCACGCCTCGACGTCGCGCTTCCATTCCTTGTAGCCGCCGGGCACGGTGGGTCTCGGGCCGCCCGGCGTCATGCCGGAATCGAGCGCCCAGCGGATGCGGCCGTCGTGCAGCAGGTGATCCGCCAGTTTCTTGCCGGTGGGGTCGTTGCCCATGCGTGCCTTGACGAGTCGGCAGGTGGCGGCGGCGGAAAAGCCGGTGTAATCCATGTTGTTCGGCGCCATCCAGTCGGTGTTGGGCGGCAGGCCGATCGCGTCCGGACGGTGGCACTGCACGCACAGATAGCGGCTGCGGTGCGAGCTGAAGGCACGGCCATTGTGCGCGGCCGTATTGAACTGGTGGCATTGCAGGCAGCGATCGTGTTGAAACTTCGCGTGCAGCCGGTCGGAAAAGCGCACGGGGCTGTCCGCCCCGGCGGGCGCGCCGAACAGGGCGAGCGCCAACAGCGCCGCGGCGCGCAGGCGGTCAGGCCGCCAGCGAACGCAGGGTCGGCAGTTGCAGGCCATGACGGTCGGCGTGGGCGAGCGCGCGTTGCAGGCGCGCGGGGGCGGAGCGGCCCATGCACTGGTGCTCCGGGTCGCCGGCGAAGGCTTCGAGCATGCCGGCAATGAGCGACTCGTGATCGAAGCGCCGGCCGGTGAGCGCCTCCTGCAGGGCGATCACGTCGGCCGCGACCGCACGCGCGAAGGCCTGGTGTTTGTCCCACAGTTCGCCCACCGTGCCGCCAGTCCTCAATCCCGCGAGGTTGGTGGTGAGGATGTAGACGTTCTTCACCACCAGTTCGAACAGGAGCGCGTCGCCTGAAGCGACCTCGCGCGCCGGCAGGTTCATCGCGGCGAGCGCGTCTATCATGAGCGCAGCACCCGGCCCCGCCACCGGCGAGGCGATCAGGGGCTTGGGGTCGCGCCCCGGTTTTTTCTCGAACCACACCGAGATCACGGTCGGGTCGGCGAAGCCGTGGCGTTCCCAGTCGGCGGGCAGCAGCTCGTTTTGCAGAAGGGCCACGCGCCCGCGCCAGACGAGCGGAATCGACGCGAGCGCGGCGTCGAAATCGGCTTCGGCCACGGCGACGAGCACGAGTTCGGGATGCGGGTGGCGGTCGGCGACGACGCCCGGATGGTCGCCGCGGTTGACCGGAACGACGGTGTGTCCGCAGCGCAGGAAGCCGCCGGCGAAGACGTGGCCGAGCTGGCCGATGCCGAGGACGACGACTTCGCTCATTCCAGCCCCTTGGAATGCAGGTATTCGTCGTAGGTGCCCATGTAGTACTCGACCCCGGTGGGGGTGATTTCGAGGATGCGCGTGGCCAATGACGACACGAACGCGCGGTCGTGCGAAACGAAGATCAGCGTGCCCTTGAAGAGGTCGAGCGCGAGGTTCAAGGACTCGATCGATTCCATGTCCATGTGGTTGGTCGGCTCGTCCATCACCAGCACGTTGTGCCGGCCGAGCATCAATTTGCCGTAGAGCATGCGGCCTTTTTCGCCGCCGGAGAGCACGCGCACCGATTTCTTCACGTCGTCGCCGGAGAACAGCAGGCGGCCGAGAATGCCGCGCAGCACCTGTTCGTCGTCGCCCGGTTGCGTCCACTGGTGCATCCAGTCGGTGAGGTTCAAATCCATGTCGAAGTCGGCGACGTGGTCCTGCGAGAAATAGCCGATATTGGCGTTTTCGCTCCAGCGGATTTCGCCGGTTTGCGGCTTCAGTTCGCTCATCAGGAGTTTCATCAGCGTGGATTTGCCGACGCCGTTGCCGCCGATGACGGCGAGCTTCTCGCCCGCTTCGAGCGAGAGGTTCACGCCCTTGAAGAGCGGCGCATCACCGTAGCCGAAGGCGAGGTTCTCGACTTCGAGCGCGCGCCGGTGCAGCGGTTTTTCCATCTCGAAGCGGATGTAGGGGTTCTGGCGGCTGCTGGGCTTGAAGTCGTCGATCTTGATCTTGTCGATCATCTTCAGGCGGCTGGTGGCCTGCCGTGCCTTGGACTTGTTGGCGGAGAAGCGGCGCACGAATTCCTGCAACTCGGCGACCTTGTCCTTGGCGCGCGCGTTGGCGGCCGCCTGGCGCGCCTTCGCTTCGCTTGACGCCAGCATGTAGTCGTCGTAGTTGCCCGGCCAGACCTTGATCGTGCCGTAGTCGAGGTCGGCCATGTGGGTGCAGACCTGGTTCAAGAAGTGGCGGTCGTGCGAGATGACGATGATGGTCGCGTTGCTTTCGTTCAGCACGCCCTCGAGCCAGCGGATGGTGTTGATGTCGAGGTTGTTGGTCGGCTCGTCGAGCAGCAGGATGTCGGGGTTGGAAAACAGCGCCTGCGCCAGCAGCACGCGCAGCTTGAAGCCCGGCGCGATCTCGGCCATCGTGCCCTGGTGCTGCTCGGTGGGAATGCCCACGCCCAGGAGCAGTTCGCCGGCGCGCGCCTCGGCATCGTAGCCGCCCATTTCGCCGTACTTCGCCTCGAGTTCGGCGGCGTGGAGGTAATCCTCCTCGGTCGCCTCGGGGTTCATGTAGATGGCGTCTTTTTCCTGCATCACGCGCCACATTTCGGCGTGGCCCTGCAGCACCACGTCGAGCACGCGCGTGTCTTCGTAGGCGAACTGGTCCTGGCGCAGCCAGGCGAGCCGCTCGCCGGGGTCGAGCGACACGTTGCCGGCGGTGGGCTCCAGCTCGCCGGCGAGAATCTTCATGAAGGTCGACTTGCCGCAGCCGTTGGCGCCGATCAAGCCGTAGCGGTTGCCGTCGCCGAATTTGACGTTGACGTTCTCGAACAGCGGCTTGGTCGAAAACTGGAGGGTGATGGAGGAAGCGGTGAGCACGGCGGGTGTCCTGCAGGGAACCGGAAAAGCCGCGCATTTTAGCATTCCGCCCGGCGGGGCCCGGGGTCGGGCTCAGGACGCGGCGGCGTCGCTGACGGGGGCGAGGGCGGGGTGGTCGGCTGTGGGGCGGTCGAGGAAATAGCCCTGCACCAGGTCGATGCCGTAAGTGCGCAGGAGCGTCAGCGTCTTGCCGTCTTCGACGTACTCGGCCAGCACCGATTTGCCCAGGCCGAGCGCCACGCTGACCATCGCCTGCACGAACACCTGGTTGTCGGGGTCGTTGGGCAGGTCGCGGATGAAGATGCCGTCGATCTTGATGGTGTCGACGTCGAGGTGCTTGAGGTAGGCGAAGGAGGCGAAGCCCACGCCGAAATCGTCGAGGTAGACGCGACAGCCCAGCTGGTGCAGCGCCTCGATCATGCGTTGGGCGTCGTGCAGGTCGGAAACGGCGGCGGTTTCGGTGATTTCGACGATGAGGCGCCGCGGGGCGACCTGCCGGGCGCGCAGTTCGTCGCCGATGAACTGCGGGAGGTCGGGTTCGGACAGCGAGCGCCCCGAGAGGTTGACGGCAATCGGCGGAATGGCGTCGTCGGCCGCCAGCTGGCGCACCACCTCGCGGATCACCCAGCGGTCGATCTCGAGGATGCGGCCGCTCTTTTCGGCGAGCGGGATGAAATGTCCCGGCATGATGAGCTGGCCGGGGTCGCGCTCGTCGACCATGCGGATGAGCGCCTCCAGGTGCGACAGGCCGCCGGCCTCGGCGTGATAGACGCCCTGGTAATGCAGCTGGAACAGGTTCTTGTCGATGGCGTTGCTGATGCGCTCGCTCCACGACAGGCGCGCGCGCATTTCGCTGTCGGCGTCGATATCGGCGCGATACACGCGCCAGGTGTTCTTGCCGGCGCTTTTCGCCTGGTACATGGCGATGTCGGCGCGCGCGACGAGGTCGTCGGCGTCGGTGGCGTGGGTCGGATAGTAGGCGATGCCGAGGCTGGTGGTGAGCCTGAGATTCTGGCCCTCGAAGCGGAAGGGAATCTGCGCGATGGCGCGCACCACGCGTTCGGCCAGCGCCACGGCCTCGTTGTCGTGCACGCCGGGCAGCAGGATGGCGAATTCGTCACCGCCCAGCCGCGCCAGCACCTCGTTGCGCCGCACCAGCGCGCCGATCTCGCCGGCCACGCGGATCAGCAGCGCGTCGCCGGCGCGGTGGCCGTAGCTGTCGTTGATGGTCTTGAATTCGTCGAGGTCGAAGAACATCACCGCCGAGCGCATCTGGTGGCGGTCGGATTCGAGCATGGTGCGCGCGAGTTCCTGCTGGAAGCGGTGGCGGTTGTAGAGCCCGGTGAGCGGATCGCGTTCGGCCAGATACACCAGCTGCTCGGCGGTCTGGCGCTCGCGGGTGACGTCCTCGTAGATCCACAGGTGGCCGATGAAACGGCCCTCGCCGTCGCGCACCGGGTAGTCGAGTTCGGTGATGACGCGGCCATCGGTCATCTGGATTTCGAAGCTGTCGGACACCTCGCGCGTTTCCAGCACCGACAGCAGGTGCCGGGAAAAATGATCCGGCCGCGCCAGCGTGGACGTGGACTTGGCCAGCACCTCGTGCACGCGCAGCCCGATCAGCGGGAGGGTTTCGTCGATCATCCACATGCGCGTGAACGACGGGTTGTGGTAGATCACGCGGCTGTCGGTGCCGACGAACAGGATGCCCAGATTCATCGCGGAGAGCAGCGAGACGAGGCGCGCGCGTTCCTGCTCGGTTTCTTCCAGATACTTGCGCTGCAGGCTTTCGGCCGTGCGCAGTTCGTTCACGGCCTGGCGCAGGTTGGCTTCGGTCGACTTGAGATCGTCGATGCTATGGATGCTGGCGCGAATGCCCTGGTAGACGCCGTTGTAGTCGTGGATGGGCTGCCAGTTCACCGAGGCCCAGAAGTGGCCGCCGTCGGCGCGGCACAGGCGCAGCGCGTAACCCTGGCCCGAGGTGCCGCGTAGCGCGACGCGCAGCTGGAATTCGGCAGCGGTGCGATCTTCCGGGTGGATCACGTCGGACGGGAAGTTCATCTTGCCCATGCAGGTGCCGACGCTGTAGCCGAGCATGCGTTCGACCGAGGGGTTGATCCACAGCAACTTGCCTTCGGGCGAGAGCCAGAATTCGAGGTCGTGGGTGTAGTCAGCGATGGCGTGAAAGCGGGCCTCGTTTTCCCTGGCGCGCGCGACGCTCTGTTCGATGGCTTCGGCCATGCCGTTGAAGGTCTGCACCAGCAGGCCGATTTCGTCCGCGCCGGCGTGGTCGACCCGGACGTCGAGCTCGCCCTGCGCCATGCGCCGGCTGGCGCGCGCCAGCGCGTCGAAGCGCCGGATCACCGCGCCGGTGGACAGCGCCAGCAAGGCGGTGGTCAGCAACAGAGCGGCCAGCGCGATGAGCAAGCTGCGGCGCATGTAGCGCTTCTGCGCATCGCGCACGAAATCGCCCGGCAGCACCAGCCGGGTTTTGCCGTAATGCTGCCCTGCGAGATCGACCGGAAGTTCGACGCTGAAATCGTCATCGCCGCCGGCCGCGCCCACCAGGTGGACGATGCGTCCGTCGTTGTCGCGTACCTCGATCTGTTTCAGGCTGCTGGTGCGCTTCAGGGAATCGACGATGTCGCGCACGCTGGCGTCGTCCTGCTGCGAGAGAGGCGCCTGCAGTGCCACGGCCAGGGCTCCGGCAATTTCCTGGATGCGGGCCTGGGCCTGTTTTTCCAGGGCGTCGCGGGTGAGCTGCACGCCGTTCCAGATCAGGAACGACAGCATCACCACCTCGACCGCCAGCGCGGCGAGCGTCAGTTTGTAGCGCAGCGACAGCCGGCTCCACCAGGCCTTCATGGGACTTTCCGCATGAGTTCCTGCACCTGCAGGGCGTAGGGGCGGAAGGCGCGCAGTTCGGTTCCGTCAACCTCGGCAAACCCGCCGTAGCCGCCGCGCTGCATCATGGCATCCCCCTGCGGGCTGGTTTCGAAAACCAGCATTGCCCGGCGGACGGCGCGCGCTTCGGCGTCGCCTATGCGCGGATGGGTCAGAAACATCAGGCTCGACACCGGCGGGCTTTCGAGCAGCACGCGCAGCTTGTCGCGCAGTTCCGGCGCCAGCAGCCGATAGGGGTGCAGGCCGAGGGCGGCCGCATCCGCGCGCCCGCCGATCACCTGCATGACCGCGTTGTTGTGGGTGCCGGTGTCGGTGGTCGTGTAATCGAGGCCGTGCCGCAAACCGTAAGTGGCCAGTTCGGCCTGGACCGCCAGCGCCGTGATCGCCATCGCATCGGCGCGCGCAAGGGTGTGGCCCTGCAGATCTTCGGGTTTGCGAATGGCAGAATCGGCACGTACCACCAAGAGGCCGTGCGTGGGCTGGGCATACTTGAGCAGCGGCCGGTAGCCCGCGTCCTGCCGCGCCAGCCAGGCAAGATGCGGCGCGGTCAGCAGGAGATCGTATTCGCCCTCGCGGGTGCGCTCGGCGAAGGTGCGGAAATCGCGCGCGCTGTAGATGATGACGGGGCGCCGCAGCTGTCTGGAAAGACTGTCGGCCAGGGGCTGGTAGGTCTCGATGACCTGGCGTATCGACATGTTGGGAAAGACGCCGAATTTCAGCGGTGGCAGCGCGGCGGCAAGGCCCGTCAGCGCGTACGCGAGCAACAGGAAAAGGAACGCGAGGCGTCGTTTAATGTGCATTGGGGCGTCCCGTCGTGAGGATCAGCTCGCGCGTGCGCGGCAGGTAAGCGTTCATGGCGGCGAGCGCGGACGGGTCAACGGCCGCGATGTGCAGCGGCGGCGGCGCCGGATACGCGAGCAGGGTGCGTTGCAGCCGGGCGCGCGTCGCCGGGGGGATGTCGCCGCGCGCCATGAATACCAGCAGGGGGACGGGGCCGAGCTCGTGCGCGATGCGGACTTTGTCGAGGTGCTCCTGGCGCACCTGCCGGGTGGCCGCGAGCATGCTCACCGCGGCGTCGGCCCGGCCCTGCTGCACGGCCTGCACGGCAGCGTTGTGGCCGCCCGTTTCGAGCACGGTATAGTCGGACGGCTTGAGCCTGGTGTGCCTGGCGATCCAGCCTTCGGCAACCAGCGTCAGCAGCATGGCCCGGTCGGGGGTGGCGATGACGGCGCCTTTCGCGAGCGGCTCGCCAGCGCGATCACGCGCAGCGAGCAGGTAAGCCGGGGTGTCGGGCAGATAACGCGCCAACGGAACCCAGCCCCCCTCGGCCTGCGCCAGGCGTGCCAGATGCGCGGGCGCCAGCGCGAGATCGTAGTCGCCCGCGAGCATGCGCTGGCCGAACACCCGGGCATTGCGGGCGGTGACGACCCTGACGTGCCGCTTGAGCGTCTGTCCCAGGGAAGCCGCCAGTTTCTGATGTTCCACCACGAGTGCGCGCGCGCCCTGGTACGGCAGCACGCCCACGATGAAATCGCGGGCTGCGTGCGCATGGGCGGTCCAGATCAACAGGCTGCACCCCAGGCAGCAGATCAACAGTCGATACAAAGCCTCGCTCCCCTTTATAGCGATTTTTCGAGAACCTTGGATCTCCGCTTGTAGTTGTAGAGCGCTTGCTTGCGCTGCGGCAGCCGGTCCGGGCTGCTGTCGACGAAGCCGCGCTCCTCGAACCAGTGTTCGGTGCGCGTCGTCAGGACGAATAGTCGCCTGAAGCCGGCTTTTTTGCCATTCTTTTCTGCCGCGGCAAGCAGCAGGTCGCCGAAGCCGCGCCCGCGGAATTCCTGCGACACCGCCAGGCAGGCGAGTTCGGCGGCCTGTTCTTCAGGGAAAGGATAGAGCGCGGCGCAGCCGGCGACGACGCCGTCGGACTCCAGCACGATGAAGCGGTCGATTTCCATTTCGAGCAGTTCGCGCGAACGCCGCACCAGGATGCCTTCGCGTTCCAGCGGTTCGATCAGGCCGAGGATGCCGCCGACGTCGTCGATGGTGGCCGGGCGCAGCGTTTCCAGCGGCGTCGGCGTGATCATCGTGCCGACCCCCTCGCGGGTGAAGAGCTCCGACAGCAGCGCGCCGTCGCGCTTGCGGCTGATGAGGTGCGCGCGCTTGACGCCGCGCGTGCAGGCGGCGACCGCGCACGGCAGGTAATAGGTCACGTCTTCCGGCAGTTTCTTGCCTTTGTCGAGGATCTGCCGCGCCTCGCTGACGGTGAGCGCGGTATGGATCGCGCGTCCGCGGTCCGGCACGCCTTCGGTGTCCATCAGGAAAATCAGCTTGTCGGCGGCGAGTTCGGTGGCGGCCTGGGTGGCGACGTCTTCCAGGCTGAGGTTGAAGATTTCCCCGGTGGGCGAGTAGCCGATCGGCGAGAGCAGCACGATGTCGTGCTGGTCGAGCCGCCGCCGGATCGCCGCCGCGTCGATCTTGCGCACCTCGCCGGTATGCAGCAGATCGACGCCGTCGATGACCCCGATGGGCTTGGCGGTGACGAAGTTGCCCGAGGCCACGCGGATGTCGGCGCCGGCCATCGGCGTGTTGGCGATGCCGAGCGACAGCAGCGCCTCGATCTCGACCCGCACCGTGCCAGCGGCTTCCTTGACGCAGGCGAGCGCGGCGTCGTCGGTGACGCGCAACCCGCTCACGTAGCGGATCGCGGTGCCATTCTCGGTCAGCCGCGCCTCGACCTGCGGGCGCACCCCGTGCACCAGCACCAGCCGCACGCCCAGGCTGTTCAGCAGGTTCACGTCGTGCGCCAACTGGACGAAGCCGCCGTCGGCCACCAGTTCGCCGCCGAAGGCGATGACGAAGGTCTTGCCGCGAAAGCCGTGGATGTAGGGCGCGGCGGAACGGAACCAGTGGACGAAATTGGCGGTGTCTTTCAAGAGGGCGGCCTGAAACGATGGGTTCTAGGGCGAAGGATACCGAAATCGCCCGGGCGGCGCAGACTTGCGGGCGGCGTTCAAATGTCGGGAATAATCTGGACGTGTCGCGCGTCTGTGCTGGAGGAAGCGTATTCCCAGGCGGTTCACCCAATTTTTTATTGAAGGAGAGTCAATATGGCGAAGTGGATGCAATCGATGTCGCGTGCTCTGCTGGGCGGCCTGCTGGCGCTGGGCGTGTTCGCGCTGCCGGCCGCGGCGGGCGCGGCGGACAAGGCGAAGCTGGTGATCCAGGTCAGCGACAACGACCCGGCGAAATGGAACCTCGCGCTCAACAACGCGAAAAACATTCAGAAGGATCTGGGTCAGGACAAGGTCGAGCTCGAGATCGTCGCCTACGGGCCGGGGATCGGCATGCTGAAGGCCGAATCCGAGGTGGCCAACCGCGTCGCCGAGGCGGTCGACTCGGGCGTGAAGGTGGTGGCGTGCGAAAACACCATGCGCAGCCAGAAGCTCGGCCGGGCCGACATGAACGGCAAGATCGGCTACGTGCCGGCAGGCGTGGTCGAGATCATGCAGCGCCAGCAGCAGGGTTACGCCTATCTGCGGCCCTGAGCCCAGGCGGGGCGTAAAAAACCGGGCTGCGGCCCGGTTTTTTGTTTGGTGGCGGCCGTTCAGAAATCACCCCACAGCGTTTGCATCGCTGCCAGCGCCGCCAGGGCGGCGGTTTCGGTGCGCAGGGTGCGCGGCCCGAGGCGCACCGGAATCGCGCGTGCCGCATCGAGCGCGGCGAGCTCGTCGGCCTCGAATCCGCCCTCGGGGCCGGCCACCAGCGTGTCGGCGCCGTCCGGTGGCGGCAGGTCGGCCAGCCGCGCCTTGGCCAGCGGCGACAGGAACAGCAGCCGGCCCGGCACGCGCGACCCCAGCCAGTTCGCCAGGGTCGTCGGCGGC
>JAIWOS010000188.1 GCA_020217265.1 Thiobacillus sp.
AGGCGGCGATCGCGGCTTCCACGCCCGCGCCGCGACCGCCGCCGACACCGACTGGGTGCGCATTGCCGCGCTCTACGACGCGCTGGCCGAGGTTGCGCCGTCGCCGGTGGTGGCGTTGAATCAGGCCGTCGCCGTCGGCATGGCCTACGGCCCGGCGGCCGGGCTCGAGCGGGTCGAGGCGCTCGCCTCGGAGCCCGCGCTCCGGAATTACCACCTCTTGCCGGCGGTGCGCGGCGACCTGCTGGAAAGGCTGGAGCGCATCGACGAGGCGCGCGCCGAGTTCGCGCGTGCCGCAGAGCTGGCGCAGAACGCCCGCGAGCGGGCCTTGTTGCTGGCGCGGGCGGCGGGGATGAACGTCGACGGCAAGCCGTGAGCGGCCCCGGCGAGTACGTACAGGCCGCAGTCAGGGCCGGGCTTGCCGGTTGGCCCGGGCTTGGCCGGTTTTCGGCTTCTGTCTGAGGAGGATTTGTTCTGCCCGCGCGCCCAGGTAGACATACAGCCCCAGCCCGACCAGGAGGCCGACAGCGGCGGCCATCATCCACACGCCGTCGGTTACGTGTTCGCCGTTGCCCACGGCCGACTTGAACATGAGGAGCAGGCCCTCGATGGACACGGCGATGAGGATGGCGGCCATGAAGCGGGTGATGGTGCGGCGGGTGGAACTGTGGCGGTACACGTCCTTGTGCATCAGCACTTCCTCTTCGAGGATGGTCTTGCCGAGATCGAACACGGCGAGTCCCAGAGTGAGGAAGATGATGACGCCGAAGGGCTTGAGGTGCAGGTCCGCGGCCTGGTCGGACGAACCGAAGATTTCCGTCAGTTGCACCAGCGCAGCGTAGCCGAGCAGCAGCACGACTGCGAACAGGCCGGCGACGATGACGCTGTATACACCCCTGAAAAAGGGCACGAAACGTTTGCGCAGACCGTCGCCCATGAGAAAAGCGACCGCTTCGGCGAGATCGATGTCGAGCACCAGATAGCCGTAGCCCCTGTCGTGGGCGATGCGCACGATGGCGGTGATGCAGAGCTGGCCGCTGGCGTTCGACAGATACGGCGCGGTGATGGCGACGCCGCCGACCTGCGCCTGAGCCAGCGCGAAATAGGGACGCTGGGCGCGCGAGATGCCCTGCCCCCGGCCTGCTGCGGGATGATTCTTGCGCACCGGCAGATTGGGGGTGAGCTGCGCGCCGGTTTCGTCGAGCAGGTAAAGCATATCGACGAATGGATAATGACGACCCGCGCAGCGCACGGCTTCATCGCGCGCAGCCGCATCGTCGAACAGCGCCGGGCTGGCGATGCCTGTGACAATGGATTCGATCAGGCCGTTGAGCGCGTGGCGGGTTTCCTCGTAGCGCTCGATGATGGCGAGGGTGCTCGGGCTGGCCATGGGGATTCGTCGAAGGTTACTCGCCGAACCAGCGTCCATATGGCGACGCCAGGAATTCCAGCGCGGGCAGGTAGTGGCTGCCGTCGCATGAAAAATTCAGGCCGACCAGGCCGTTGATGACGTTGAGCGAGCCCGAGCGCAGATACAGCTGCTCGTCCGAGAAACGCAGGATGCGGAACATTTCCAGGACTTCGCGTATCCGGTGGGGCTCGACCATGGCTTCGTCCGGGTAGCGGGCGAGCGGACAGTCGGCACAGGGGGTGGCCGTCAGCAGCTCGTCCACCGACAGCACGCGATAGCGGCAGGGGTCGGTGTACAGCCAGAGCGTGGCGCGGCTGCTGGAGAAGTGCAGTTTGGCGTGGAACACGCCATGCCCGCACATCAGCTGCTCGATCCGGTCGAAGGTTTCGTCGAACTGGTCGTCCATCGCCGAACGCACCCGGTGCTGCGCAAACAGGCCCTCCCGGATGGCCGGATCGCCACGGTACTGCTTCCAGTGCGAATCGGACGCGGGGGGCATGAATGCGGGTCAGGCGGCCTCCTTCGGCCGCATCTGCCGGCTGTAGAGGAATTCCAGCACCTGGCTGCGCAGGTCGTGGTAGTTCGGATCGTGCGCCAGTTGCAGGCGGTCGCGCGGACGCGGCAGGTCGACCGCGAGGATTTCGCCAATGCTCGCCGCCGGGCCGTTGGTCATCATCACGATGCGGTCGGACAAGAGCACGGCTTCGTCGACGTCGTGCGTGACCATCACCACGGTGCTTTTCGTCGCGGCGACGATCTTCATCAACTCGTCCTGCAAGTGCGCGCGGGTCAGCGCGTCGAGCGCGCCGAAGGGCTCGTCCAGAAGCAGCACTTTCGGCTCCATCGCCAGCGCCCGGGCGATGCCGACGCGCTGCTTCATGCCGCCGGAAATCTCGCCGGGCAGCTTGTTGGCGGCATGCGCGAGGCCGACCAGTTCCAGCACCGCGCTGGTGCGTGCCTTCATCTGGGCCTTCGACTCCTTGTCGCCAAACACCTTTTCCACGGCGAGGTAGACATTCTCGAAAGCGGTAAGCCAGGGCAGCAGCGAATGGTTCTGGAACACCACGCCGCGTTCCGGCC
Organism: Thiobacillus sp.; assembly: GCA_020217265.1. GTDB lineage: Bacteria > Pseudomonadota > Gammaproteobacteria > Burkholderiales > Thiobacillaceae > Thiobacillus. The sequence goes on from JAIWOS010000188.1 coordinate 2,489, forward strand.
CCGGTCCACGGATTTCCTTGTTGGCGAGCAGCAGCACGCCGTCGGTGGCGTCGATCAGACCGGCGATGAGGTTGAGCAGGGTGGATTTGCCGCAGCCCGAGTGGCCGATGAGCGCGATGAATTCGCCCTGGTCGATGTGGAGGTTGATGCCGGTGAGCGCTGTGAACTTGCCCTTCCTGGTGCTGAAGGTCATGCCGGCGTTTTCGATCTGGACATAGCTTTGCATGATGTACTCCTCACTCGTAACTGAAGCGTTTGGCCACCAGCATCAGGCCCTGCTCCAGCAGCAGGCCGACGATGCCGACGACGAAGATGGCGATGATGATGTGAGCGACGTTGAGGTTGTTCCATTCGTCCCACACCCAGAAGCCGATGCCTACACCGCCGGTGAGCATTTCCGCCGCGACGATCACCAGCCAGGCCACGCCTATGGACAGGCGCACGCCGGTGAGCACGTAGGGCAGCACGGCCGGGAACAAAATTCTTGTGAAAACCTTGAACTCGGACAGATTGAGCACGCGCGCCACGTTCATGTAATCCTGCGGGATGCGCTGCACGCCCGCTGCCGTGTTGAGCACCATCGGCCAGATGCTGGAGATGAAGATCACCCAGATCGACGCCGGCTCGGCCTTCTGCAGCACCAGGAGCCCGATCGGCAGCCACGCGAGCGGCGACACCGGGCGCAGGAGGCTGATGATGGGCGACATCATCTGGTTGAGAAAGCTGAAGCGGCCGATCAGAAAGCCCAGCGGAATCCCGATCAGCGCGGCGAAACCGAAGCCGATGCCGACGCGATACAGCGAGTTCAGGATGTTCCAGCCGATGCCCTGGTCGTTGGGGCCGTTGTTGTAGAACGGATCGGAAAACAGCTCGACTGCAGCCGCCCAGGTTTCGCCCGGCCCGGGGATTTTCGCGCCGCTGTTGGCGATGAGCGCCCACAGCGCGACGAAGAGCGCCAGCCCGAGCACGGGCGGAATGGCCGCCTTCACGGCATGGCCAAGACCTTCGAGAAAGCGCTTGCCGCCTTCGGTTTCGAATAGCGGCGTGCGCCGTGGCGGCAACTCGGGCGCAGCGGCCGGCAGCCGTCCGGTTTCCGGCGCGGCCAGCGTCTGCGACAAGGTTTCGTTGAGGGTGACAGCGTTCATGGTAGGTACCTCGTTTCGCGGCACTCAAGCCTTGATCTTGAAACTGTCGGCGTAGGCCTTGGGATTCTTGCCGTCCCACACCACGCCGTCGATGAGCTTGCTGGACCGCATGTCCGACTTGGGCAGAGGCGTCCGGGTCTGGGCTGCGGCCTCCTTGTAGATGTCGATGCGGTTGACCTTCTTCGCCACGGCCAGGTAGTCCGGGTGTTCCTTCAGGAGGCCCCAGCGCTTGTGCTGGGTGAGGAACCACATGCCGTCCGACAGGTAGGGGAAGCCCACCGCGCCGTCGTTGTAGAACTTCATGTAGTTCGGATCCTGCCATTTCCTGCCGATGCCGTTGTCGTACTGGCCGAGCATGCGGTCCTCGATCGAGTCGAAATCGGTGTTGACGTAGGACTTGGCCGAGATGATCTTCGCCACTTCGGAGCGGTTCTTCATGTCGTCGATGTATTTCGACGCATCGAGGATCGCCGCGACCATCGCGCGCGCGGTGTTGGGATGCTTCTGCACGAATTCGGCGGTGGTGCCGAGCACCTTTTCAGGATGGTCTTTCCAGATGTCCTGCGTGGTGACTGCGGTGAAGCCGATGCCGTCGCGGATCGCGCGCGCGTTCCACGGCTCGCCCACGCAGTAGCCGTCCATGTTGTCGACCCGCATGTTGGCGACCATCTGCGGCGGCGGCACGGTAATGACCTTGGCCTGCGTGAAGGGGTTGATGCCGTGCGCGGCCAGCCAGTAGTACAGCCACATCGCGTGCGTGCCGGTGGGAAAGGTCTGGGCGAAGGTGTATTCCTTCGGCTCGGCGGCGACCAGCCGGGCGAGCGAGGCGCCGTCGGTCACGCCCTTGGCCTTGAGCTGGTTGGAAAGCGTGATAGCCTGGCCGTTGTTGTTGAGCGTGGCGAGCACCGCCATGTCCTTCTTCGGCCCGCCGATGCCCAGTTGCACGCCGTAGACGAGGCCATACAGCACGTGCGCGGCATCGAGTTCGCCGTTCACCAGCTTGTCGCGTACCGCCGCCCACGAGGCTTCCTTGGTCGGCGTGATGGTGAGTCCGTATTTCTTGTCGAAGCCCTTCACCGAGGCCATCACCACGCTCGCGCAGTCGGTGAGCGGAATGAAGCCGATGTTGACATTGGGTTTCTCGGGGGCGTCGGAACCTGCGGCCCAGGCGCCGCTTCGCACACCGGGGGGCACCAGGGCCATGAGGGCGGCGGCAACGGACAGTCCGGTCGTTTTCTTCATGAAATCACGCTTGCTGGGGTCCAGGGGCTGGGTCTGGTCGAGGGTGTCGCTCACGGTTATCTCCAAAAAATAAAGGCGTCGCCTTCAGGGCGGACGCCTTTGTCCAGTGATGAATGATTTGACGGTCACGCTGAAAGCCACATCGTTGCGACTGTTCAAGCGAGATTTAGCAATGCCTGTGCCAGTAACACAGATCTGTCGGAAACCCGGCCTTTGCAAGGCGCAACGTGAGCAAAGCCAAGATGTCCCCGTGTGGATATTGGGAATGAATGCTCGGTTCTGGAGCGTCGTTCCGCCCGCTTGCACCAGAATGGACTCACGCGCCGCACCGATCGACTTCGACGATCAACAGCGCGTTGTATTTCTTCCAATTGAGCGGGATCGCGAAGGCGTGTTCGCCCGTTGCTGCGGGGGCCCCGCGCTGGGTCTGCGGCACAGAGATGACGAACCGGTCGCCGAAGTAGCGGCGCGCGTTGCCGGACAGGGTGTTGGCCACTTCCCCGACCAGGTCGAGCAGGGTGTCCTCGCTGTGCTGGGATTCGCCCTGTGACAGCAGCAGATGGCGCAGCATGGCGCTGGGCGCACTGAAATAGACCTGCCCCTGGAATTGGCCGCTGATCCGGATCAGGCCGGTGTAATCGCCGCGCCGCCGGTCGTCTTCGTCGGTCAGGTAGGCGGGACGCACCTGCGCGTCCTCGGCCGATATCTGGTGGAAATAATGGGCGATTGCCTCGACGAACACGTTGAGGTCGTCTGGTTTGAGGCTGGCGTAGGGGTGTGCCTGAGCGTTCATTGTGACAGTTCCTTCAGGGCCTGGACGAGTTGCTCGTCGGTAAAGGGTTTGAACAGGAATCCGTTCGCGCCGCGCTTGATGGCTTCCAGCGCGGTGACCTTGTCGCTGAGCGCTGACACGACCAGTACGCGGATGTCGGGCTTGAGCTTCACCAGTGCGTCGACACAATCGATGCCGTCCATTTCCGGCATGGTCAGGTCGAGGGTCACCAGATCGGGCTGGTATTGTGCGCACAGCCGCACCGCTTCGAGGCCGTTGCGCGCCAGACCGACGATATGGGTGTTCAGCAGACCGTTTCCAGCAATGCGGGCGATGCGGTTGCGGATGACGCTGGAATCGTCCACCACCATCAGCCGCACGCGCGTGAGGTCCTGCCGTGCGGCGTTCGCTTCGGGCGTGTTTCTCATGCCGGCACCGTGAAGCGGATGGAAAATTCGGTGAAACGCTCGGGGCGTGTCGCAATGCTCAGACGTGCGCCGAGGCGGGCGATTTTCTGCTTCACCACGTCCAGCCCGACGCCGTGTCCGGCGTCGCGGTCACCGGTGGTGACGGTGGAAAAACCGGGTTCGAAGATGCGCATGATGAGTTGCTTGTGGTCCCACTGGTCAAGCTGCTCGACGGTGTAGCGTCCTGAAGCCAAGAGGGTTTCCCGGATGCGTGCCGGCGACAGGCCGCTGCCGTCGTCGCGCACGCAGAGTTCAAACTCGCCGTTGTCGTGGGCGTGCAGGCGGATGTGCACGTTACCCTGTGCGGGCTTGTTGAGCTGGGTGCGTTGCTGCGGCGTTTCGATGCCGTGGACGACGGCGTTGCGCAGCAGTTGCACGGCGATTTCACTCACCGTGGTCTGCGCGCAGGGGTCGAGCGCGTTCAGCTTGTCGAGTTCGACGGCGAGTTCGACCGCCTTGCCGTGATCCGCCGCGATGCGTTTGCCCAGTTGGGCGAAGCGCTTGCCCGCGAGCACGGCCGGGGTGTGCTGCACACGGCTGGAGGTCAGGCGTTCGGCGATGTCGCGCACCGTCGCGAGCCGGTCGAGAAAGGCGTCGAGCTTGAGCGGAATCGCGACCAGATCGTTGCCGCGCAGGTCGGGCTGCTCGCGCAGGGCGATCAGCAGGCGTTCGAATTCGTGCGCCTGCGCCTCGAACAGATCCAGGCCCAGCATGGCGGCGTCGCCCTTGAGCGTGTGGATTTGACGGAAGATGCCGTTGATCAGTCCGTCGTAGCGCTCGTCGCTGTTGTGGTTTTTCAGCGTGGTGTTGATCCGCAGCAGCGTCTGCCGGGCCTGATCCAGGAATCCCAGCAGGCTCGCGCTGTCGGTTGTCAGCACTTTGAGCAGCGCTTCGGTCTCGCTGCGGGTTCGGGCGTCCGCCGCCGCCAGCGCGCGTTCCAGCCGGACCTGTTCGCTCACGTCCTGTACCGTGACCAGCAGATGCGAGACGCGGCCGCCGACACGCACCTGGTTGAAATGTATGCTGAGAAAATGCGTCTGCGGTTCCCCTCGATCATTGGTTTGAGTCATTTCCATCAGGCTCAGCGGGTTGAGATCGCCCATCAGCGATTCCTTCACCCGGTCGCCAAACAGCAGCCTGGCGTAATCGCGCGCAGCCTGCAGCGCGGTTGCCGGCACCCGTTCGTCCAGCACCTCGAAAAAGTCGGTGCCTGGCCGGGCGCGTTCGCCGAGGATGCCGGGCAGCGACGCCGACACCTGGGTGCCGATGCGCAAATCCGGCCCGAGCAGGAACAGGCCTTCCTTGACGGTGGCGAGGATTTCCTGCGTTTCCTGCTGCGCGGCCTCGATCACCTGATCGCTTTCGCGCAACTGGCGCAGGAAGTGCACCAGAATGAAGGCAAAGTTGAGCAGCGCGAGCGCGATGCCTGCGGTCTGGATCAGGCGCAGGCGGCTGGCCTTGGCCGAGGCCTCGCGTTCCAGGTGACTGGTGAGGTCATTCATGAGACCCAGCAGCTTGACGTTGTTGGCGCGGCCATAGGCCACGGCAGCGGGCAGCCGGGTTTCCCAGCTCGCGTCGCCGCGCAGGACCGGTTGCAGCGCGGCGAGGTAGGGATCCCACACTGCGCGCGCCTTGGCCAGAATCGCCCTGCCGGCCGGGCTCGCCACGGCAACGAGCGGAACCGGTGTGCCATCGCCACCCTTGACCTCGCCGCCCGATTCGAAACCCCGGAAGCTCGTGTCGAACAGCGCAACCGTGGTGCGCAACTCCTCCAGCGCCGCGTCCTGCGGTTCGCCCGCCAGCGCGTCTGACTGCATCGCCAGCAGAGACTTGGTCATGCGCTGCGACAACATGCGCTGGCGGCCGGCCAGGTTGATCGACACGGCATCCTCGGAAATCTGGTACGAGGTGTAGAAGTTCAGCACCAATACGCCCAGGTCGAAGAGCAGGAAGGCCGCGACGGCGTACACGATCTGGCGATATTTTCCCGGGATCCATTTGGCAAGCGACAAGCTCACGGTGTTCTCCTGATTGATCTGGAACTGATGCAAAAAAAAGCGCCTGGCTCCCATGCGGGAGGTCAGGACGCCTTTGCCCATGCAGGCGAGGCACGATGCCGACGACTGCATGACCGGAACAAGCAATTGGCGTGCCGCGGCGCGGCGCGAACGATAAAAGGAAGGTAGGCGGGAACGAAAGGTGGATACGGCGGGGATGCGCCGGCGCACTGCAAACATGGGGGCACCCATTCGGTGCCCCATGCCCTTTCGGCGGGCGTCGGCGGTTCAGGCCTTGTGCAGAATCTGCCGCGCGATGTCGGCGAGCTTCATGCCGCGATCCATCGCGGCGCGGCGCATCTCGCGATACACCTCGGGTTCGGACGCGCCGGTCTGCCTGATGAGCAGCGCCTTGGCCTGGTCGATGAGCTTGCGCTCGGCGAGTTCGAGCCGGGTTTGCTCCAGTTGGTCGTGCAGCGCCTGGAAGGCTTCGAAGCGCGACACCGCCACGTCGAGGATGGGTTTGATGCGCGCCGGGTCGAGGCCGTCGACGACGTAGGAGGTGACGCCGGCCTGGGTCGCGGCACGGATCGCATCGGTGCTGCCGTCGTCGGTGAACATCACGATCGGGCGCGGGCAGCCTTGATTGGCCACGCAGATGTTTTCCAGCGTGTCGCGGTCGGGCGAATCGGTGGCGATGATCACCACGTCCGGACGCAGCGCCTGCACCTGCGCATCGAGGCTCGCTGCCGAATTGAGCGTGGCGGCCACCACGCAGCCCGCGGCTTCGAGGGCGGGCATCAGCATGGCCAGCCGCTCGGGCTGGTTTTCAACGATCAAAACTCTCATGCGGTTCTCGATATTTTCAGGGCGTCTCCAAAAAAAGGCGGCCTCCGCAGAGGCCGCAAGATCGGAGGAGACTGCCTGAGCAACCTGGCCTTGCGGTTTGGGTACTCATCCAGTCATTAGCAGGGGGCGTGCCAGTCTTTTTGTACTTTTATTATCAATAAGATAATCATTTTTGACGGCGCGAAAATGGCATCGATCGTGAGCCATCCTGGTGCATGAGCGCGGGCAGCTGAATTAAATGAGGGCACGCCGGCAGGCCCCGGACAGCGCTTATCGGCAAAAAAAACGGCCGACCGGGGGAGTGGTCGGCCGTGCCGCAGGGGGCGGCAAGCGAGTCAGTTGAAGCTGTCGGCGAACAGGCTGTCGGCCCAGGTGAACATGTCCTGGTAGCTGTCGCCGTCGATCATGTTGTGGGCGGCTTCGCCTGTGTCGACCCGGTGCATGCCCTTGCCTTTCACGTTGCCTGTGGCGTCGAAGATGTCGCCATAGATGAAGTTGGCGGACAGCCACGACGCGGTCTTGTTGGTGATCGGACTGAAGCAGGCCGAACTGGTGGCGATGTTCGTGTCCGGCGCTTGTCCGCTGAACGAACGCACGATCGCGTCGGCGCAGACCTTGGCTTCCGAGTTGGCCATGTGGCCGGATTTCGGCACCGCCTTGCCGTCGCTTGCGGGCACGGCGCAGGCATCGCCGATGACGTGGATGTTGGGATAGCCCGCAACGCCATAAGTCAGCGGATCGACAGGTACGAAGCCGCTGCCGTTGACCGGCAGGCCGGCGGCGATGGCGCCCGCGCGCTGGTTGGGAATGTAGTTGAGCACCTTGGCCTTGTTGACCGTCCTGGCCGACGTCACGATCGAGCGCGTGGCGGAATCCACCGACTGCACCACCGCATTGGGGACGTATTCGATCATGCCGCCATAGGTCACGTTGAAGGCGTAGCTGAAGGCTTCGGGTTCGGCGGTGATGCCGGGGTTGGCGTCGAGCACCACCACCTTGGCGCCGGTGCGGCCCTTGCGCTTGAGATAGTCGGCGACCACGCAGGCACGCTCGTACGGCCCGGGCGGACAGCGGTAGGGCGCTTTCGGCACCGTCATCACGAAGGTGTCTGCCACGCCCATCGACGCCAGCTGGTTTTTCAGCAAGGTGGTTTGCGGGCCGGCCTGCCAGGCGTGCGGGGTCAGGTTGGGATTCCAGTTGCCGGCCGCCGGCGCGAAATCGATCCCCGGCGACAGCACCAGGTGATCGTAGGGCAGGATCCGGTTGCCGGTTGCGGTGCTGACGGTCAGCGTGTTGCCCGGCGCGTCGATGGCGAGCGCGCGGCCCTGCAGCACGGCTATGCCGTATTTGGTCTTCAGGGAATCGAAGCCGAGGGTGATGCGGTTCATCGACAGTCCGCCGGTGACGACCAGATTGGAAAGAATGCAGGACACATGGCTGGGATTGGCGTCGACCAGGGTGACCTGGACATTGCCGCCCCACAAGCGCACGTACTTGGCGAGGGTGGCGCCGCCAAAACCGCCGCCCACCACGACGACGCGCGGGGCCGTGGTGGCCGCGCCGACGGCGCGGGGGACGGCAGCCAGCGCAGACAGCGCACCGGCCAGCTTGAGGAATTGTCTTCTGTTCAGGGTGTTCATGGTGTGCTCCTCCCGGGTCAGTCGCCGCCGTTGCCGGGCTGGGTGGCGAGGTAGTCGGCGATCAGCCGCAGCTGTTCGTCGGTGTAGCCGCGCGCCTGCCGGTCCATGATGCCTTCGACGGGGCGGTACTTCATGTCGAGCAGCTCGTGGAAGAGGCTGGAGGCGCTTTTGCCGGCGATGGACTCGAAGCCGGGGCCTGCGCCGTTGGTGCCGTGGCACTGGGCGCACTGGGCGGCCAGGAGCCGGCCGGGACCGGCGCTGGCCGGCAGGGCGGTCAGCAGGAGTGCCGCCGCGGCCAGCGCGGCGCGAGCAGGATGAAGGAAGTTCATGTCATTGTCCTTGAACGGGGTGGCAGGATGGCCGGAGGGCGTCTGGCGGCACACAGGGCCGCGCAACACTCCCCAGCGCGCTGGGGGCAGGCAGGCAAATCACGCCGGCCTGACGATACGGATGATGCTTATGGATGAATCCTCCCTGTTTCTTTCGGTGCCTCGCCGACTAGGCGAGTGCCGCAGGGATAGCGACAACCGTGCCAGTGGGTTTTAGTGTTTTTAAATCAATCAGATAGGTTTGATGCAACGGGCATCGCGGTGCGTTATGGCGGTTGCGGACACGAGAAATATCGCCGTCTGGCGACGGGAACACAGGAATTCCGGGAATTCGCAGGAATCAACTGTCGCCGATAGACGACAAATCTCGGGTTGTCACGCGGATTGCCATGATTGGATTGAAACGTGTCTGTCGCCGAGAAACGACAGATGAGGCGCACATAGCCCGGTGTGGCCCAGCGTGCCACCCGTCACAGGTCGCCCTCAGGACGGGCAGCGCATGTCGGCGCCCAGCTTCATCCACTTCACGAGCCAGGCCTTCGCGCGTTCGCGCGCGTGGCGCTTGGCGATTTTTTCTTCCGGCGTCTGGTCGGGGCGGAAGTCGAACGCGCGCCGCGCCATCGGGTATTCCTGCCAATCCACCGGCACGCCGCGTTCCCACAGCGCGTAGAACGCCCGGCCGCCGTTCATGCGGCGCAGTTCGTAGTCGGCGTCGCCGATGAGGTAAAGCATGGGCGTGGTGATCTGCATGATTTCCGGCGCCACCCGGAACAGCTGGTCGGGCTCGGGGGCGTTGGGGTTCTGCATGTGGCCGTAGTAGCTGACGATGGCGGCGATGTCCTGCCCGCGCTTGGCCGCGAGGCGAATCGCGTAGTAGGGCCCGCGCGAGAGGCCGACGATGCCGACCGGCTGCTTGCACGCATTGGGCAGCGCCTTCAGGTAATCGAGGCCGGCTTCCACGTCCATTTCCGTCTCCGGGTTGTGCGCGGAGGGCCAGCGCTCGATGAAGCGGCCGCTCTGCCAGTCGGGCGCGACGACGAGAAAGCCCTGTTCGGCGAGTTCGCGCACGTGCGCGCGCTCGTCGCCCTCGTAGCCGCGCTTGGCGTGGATGAAAAGCACGGGCGGGAAAGGGCCGGCCCCGGTCGGGGTGGCGATCTCGACCGGCACCTCGGAGCCGTCGGCGGCCTTGATCGTGGCCTTGTCGAGCGTGACGCCGTTGGCGTGGGCGGTGAGGGCAAGGGCCGATGCTAAGATGGCGGCCGCTATGGCGCGGATATTCATGTTTGTCCCCGGTAGGAAAGCTGGCTGCCATTCTAGGCCAGTCCGCGGTTGCGCGCGGAGGGTCAAACCCTATCCCGGCCCGGTGAACTGCCTGTGAGCCGGACGTTCGAAGAACCCACGATTCCCGCCGTGCCGGCCCGCGTGCAGCGTCCGCTGCTGGCGCTGTGGATTTCGCTGGCCCTGCACGCGGCGGTGATCGGGCTGGTGCGGGTCGCCCCGCCGGGGGGCACGGGTGCCGGCGGGCCGGTCATCGAGGCGCGCCTGATGCCGGCGCCGACCACGCCCG
>JAIWOS010000189.1 GCA_020217265.1 Thiobacillus sp.
GGGCGCGCCAGCCTGCACCGCGAACGGTGCCGGGGCCGCCGCAGCGGGGGCAGCCGCGGGCTTGGCTGCTGCGGGCGCGGCCGCCAGATAGGCATTATTGGCCGGCGCCGCGCCAAATCCCGGGAAAGGGAAACCCGGCGCGCCGCCGCCCGAAGTCATGGCGGGCATGGAGGGCATGCTGGGCATGCCGCCGAACATGTTGAACATGGAGAACCAGGTGCTGGGGTCGAACACGTTGATCGGGCTGGCGACCGGCGCCACGCCCTGCACCTGCACCACCGGCTGCTTCGGATACATGAAGGTGCCCCAGGTCGAATTGGGGCCGCCGACCATGCCGGGGTTGAGCATGCCGCCCACCATGCTGCCGTAGAGCTGCGGGTTCATCGGGGCGAACATGAGCGACATGGCGCGCGGATCGGTCGGCGTCATCATCCACTTCATGTAGAGGTTGGGGTTCATCGCCTGCATGCCCATGTTCCACATCTTGGGGTCCATCGGCAGCATCATCCAGCGCATCATCTTGCCGGGGTCGGCCATGCTGGTGGCCATCTGGGTGTACCACATGGGGTTCATCATGGCGCCGCCCCACTTCATGTAGATGTTGGGGTCCATGAACTGCATGTAGTTGCCGGTGGTGGAAGGCTGCACCATCGTCGTCATCGAGCGCAGCATATTGCCCGGCTCCATCATCTGCGTGCCCATGGCCGAGACCATCGAGGGATCGCTCATCGCGTTGATCCAGGCGGCGAACTGCGCCGGATCCTTGAACGCTGAGGCGTTCTGGGTGAAGTCTGTCATGCGGGTCACCCACTGGTCGGCGGTCTTCGGGGTACCGGCAACGGCGGCTTGCGGCAGCGGCGAGGCCGCCGGGGCGGGTTGGGCTACAGGATACTGGGCCTGGGCGAGGCCGGCCGCGAAAATGGCCGACACGGCGAACACGAGCGGTTTGATCTGCATGGAAAACTCCGGATAAGGGGGTGGGTTCAATGTTCTGGACGCTCATGCCAGCCATCTTCCCGATAAGTCGGGTTGATGGACAAGCGTCAAAAATATTAGAAGTTAATTATATAGCAAAGCCGCGCCAACCGGCCTGCGCGCCCGCCCCGGCTCCGCCGTAACAGCGCAGCCCGTTGCCATTACGCGACAGTACAAACCTCCCGGTTCAGCCGTTAGCGTCGAGTTTCCAGATGTCCTCGTTGTACTCGCGCATGGTCCGGTCGGTGGAGAAGAACCCCGACGAGGCGGTATTGAGGATGCTCATGCGCGTCCACCCCGCCGGGTCCTGCCAGGCTTGCGCGGCCCGTTCCTGCGCCTCGACGTAGCTGCCGAAATCGGCCAGCACCATCCACGGATCGTGCGGGCTCAGGAGCGCACCCAGAACCATGTCGAAGATGCCGGGCTCCAGCGGGTTGAAGTGACCCGACGCAATCAGGTCGATCACCTCGCGCAGCGCCGGGTTGTGTTCCAGGTACGACAAAGGCTGGTAGCGCGGTCGCAGCGCCTCGACTTCTTCTGCGCGCAGGCCGAACAGGAAGAAATTGTCCGCGCCGACGTGTTCCAAAATTTCAATGTTGGCGCCGTCGTAGGTGCCGATGGTGAGCGCGCCGTTCATCATGAACTTCATGTTGCCGGTGCCCGAGGCTTCCTTGCCGGCGGTGGAAATCTGCTCGGACAAATCAGTGGCGGGCGCGATGATTTCCATGCTGGTGACGCGGTAGTTGGGCAGGAACGCCACCTTCAGCCGGCCGTCCACATCCGGGTCGTGGTTGACGACCTCGGCCACGCTGTTGATGAGCTTGATGATGCGCTTGGCCATCGCGTAGCCGGGCGCGGCCTTGCCGCCGATCAGCACGCAGCGGTCGGCCCAGCCGTCGATGCGGCCCTTCTTGATGCGGTTGTAGAGGTGGATGACGTGCAGCACGTTGAGGAGCTGCCGCTTGTATTCGTGGATGCGCTTCACCTGCACGTCGAAGAGGGCATCCGGGTCGAAGTCGACATTGCACTCTGCCTTCACCAGCGCGGCGAGGCGTTCCTTGTTGGCGCGCTTCACCGCGCGCCAGTCGGACTGGAATTTCCTGTTCTTCGCCGTGGCTGCGGCCAGCGGCTTGAGCTTTTCGAGCTCGGCCAGGTTCGCCACCCAGCCGTCGCCGATCTTGCTGGTGATGAGCGCGCTCATGCCGGGGTTGGCGTGCGCCACCCAGCGGCGCGGCGTGACGCCGTTGGTCTTGTTGTTGAATTTTTGCGGCCACAGTTGGTAGAAGTCGTGGAACAGGCCGTCCTTCAGCAACTGCGAGTGCAGCGCCGCGACGCCATTGACCGAAAAGCTGCCGACGATGGCGAGCCAGGCCATGCGCACCTGCTTGACATGGCCTTCCTCGATGAGCGACATGCGGCGCTGGCGCTCCATGTCGCCCGGCCATTTCATCGACACCTCGCGCAGGAAGCGCGCGTTGATCTCGTAGATGATCTCCAGCGGGCGCGGCAGCAGGCGCTCGAACAGCGCCACCGGCCAGCGCTCCAGCGCCTCGGGCAGCAGGGTGTGGTTGGTATAGGCCATGCAGTGCGTGGTGATTGCCCAGGCCGCGTCCCATTCCAGGCCTTCCAGGTCGACCAGGATGCGCATCAGCTCGGCCACCGCGATGGTGGGATGGGTGTCGTTCATCTGGAACACGTTGTGTTCGGCGAACTTCGAAAGGTCCGCGTTGCCCGCCGCGCGCCACTGGCGCAGCGCATCCTGCAAGCTGGCGGAGGCCAGGAAATACTGCTGGCGCAGGCGCAGCTCCTTGCCGTTCTCGCTGCTGTCATTGGGGTAGAGCACCATCGAGATGTTCTCCGCCTGGTTCTTGGCGGTGACCGACTCGGTATAGCTGCCGGCGTTGAATTCGTCGAGATCGAATTCGTCGGTCGCGGTCGCCTTCCACAGCCGCAGCGTGTTCACCACATGGTTGCGGTAGCCGGTGATCGGCATGTCGAAGGGAATCGCCAGCACGTCGTGGGTATCGACCCAGCGCACGCGCTCGGCGCCGGTTTCGTCGCGGTAGTGCTCGGTGCGGCCGCCGAAAGGCACGCGGCGGGTGAATTCCGAACGCTCGATTTCCCAGGGGTTGCCGTCGCGCAGCCAGTGGTCGGGTTCTTCGACCTGGTAGCCGTTCTCGATGTGCTGGCGGAACATGCCGTACTGGTAGTGCAGGCCGTAGCCCATCACCGGCAGATCGAGCGTCGCGCAGCTGTCCATGAAACAGGCGGCGAGCCGGCCGAGGCCGCCGTTGCCGAGGCCGGCGTCGGGCTCCTCCTCGGCGATGTCTTCCAGCGTGTGGGAAAAGCCCTCGAGCGCGGCCCGCGCAGCGCTGTCGAGGTTGAGGTTCAGCACGTGGTTGGACAAGGCGCGGCCGATCAGGAATTCCAGCGACAGGTAGTAGGCGCGCCGCCTGCCCGGCGCGTCGCGGCGCGCATAGGTATTCATCCAGTCGGTCATGATGCGGTCGCGGAGCGTCCACGCCAGCGCCTGGTAGGTGTACACCGGCGGGCAGCCCTGAAACCGCCCCAGGTGATAGTACTGATAGCGTTCGAAATCGCGGCTCACGGCCTCGGTGTCGGCGGACAGCGGCATCAGCACCGGATTGCTGCAGGTCTTGGCGGTTTTCCTGGATGGCATGGCAAAAACTCCCCGGGAGCGTTACATCGAATACAGCGACAGGTAATGGCCCGCGCTCTCGTTCCAGTCGAAGACGCGCGCCATGCCCGTCTGCTGCACGCGCCGCCACACGGCCGGCTGGCGGTAGGCGGCGAGCGCGCGCCGGACGGCCTCGGCAAAGGCGTCGACCGTCGGCGTGTCGAACACGAAGCCGTTCGCCGTCGCGTCGGCGAGCGTTGCCTCGTTGGTGTCGACCACGGTATCGGCCAGGCCGCCGGTCTTGTACACCACCGGCGGCGTGCCGTAGGCAAGGCTGTACATCTGGTTGAGGCCGCAGGGCTCGAAGCGCGACGGCATGAGAAAAATGTCCGACCCGGCCTCGATCAGGTGCGCGAGCGCTTCGTCGTAGCCGATCTCGACGAAGACCCGGTCGGGATGCTGCCTGGCCAGGCGGAGGAGTTTCTGTTCGAAGATCGCCTGCCCGCTGCCGAGCAGGACGAAACGCGCGTCGGTTTCCGCCAGCAGCCCCGGCAGCGCAGCCAGTATCCAGTCGATGCCTTTCTGCTCGACCAGCCGCCCGACCAGGCCGCAGAGCGGCGCGCGCAACGCCTCGTCGTCGACCGAGCCGAGAAAGCGCGCGAGCAGCGCCTGCTTGTTGCGGCGCTTGCCCGGATTGATGCGGCTCGCCGAGTAGTGCGCCGGCAGGTGGGCGTCGGTGGCAGGGTTCCAGATCGAGGTGTCGATGCCGTTGAGGATGCCGGTGAGCTTGTACTGCCGCGACAGCAGGAGGCCGTCGAGGCCGTAGCCGTATTCCGGCGTGCAGATTTCGCGCGCATAGGTGGGCGACACCGTGGTCACGGCGTCGGCATACACGATGCCGGCCTTCAACATGGAAAAGCCGCCGTGGAATTCCACACCTTCGGGCGACCACCAGTGGCTGGGCAGCTGTAGGCGGACGAAGTCGCTGTGCGAAAAATAGCCGCCGTAGGCGAGATTGTGGATGGTGAACACGCTTTTCGGCCGGATCGGCGCGTCGGCGAGGAAGGCGGCGACGAGCCCGGTCTGCCAGTCGTGCGCATGCGCCACGTCGGCCTGCCAGCCGAGGCCCAGCGCGTCCAGTCCCAATTGCGCGGCGACGCGCGCGAACACGGCAAAACGCTCGGCGTTGTCCGGCCAGTCCTGCCCGCTGGCGTTGACGTAGGGGTTGCCCGGCCGGTCGAACAGCGGCGGGCAATCGACCACCCACAGCGGGAAGGTGAAGCCCGGGTGCCGGGTTTCCAGAACACGGGCCGACACCATGCCCTCCGCGCCGCGCACGTCGAGCCAGCCGAGGATGCGCACTTCGCCAAGCTGGCGCAAGAGCGCGCGGTAGCCCGGCAGCAGCAGGCGGATATCGGCACCGCGCGCGGCAAGCGCGTGCGGCAGGCTGTAGACCACGTCGCCCAGCCCGCCGGTTTTCACCAGCGGAAAGGCCTCGCTCGCCACGAACAGGATTTTCATTGCTCCGCGTTTCATTGTTTTCGGTATCGGTTTACTGGCAAGGTTTGAGGAAGATGGCGCCCAGCGGCGGCAAGCTCACTTCGATGGAGTGTTCGAATCCCATCCAGGCCTGCGGCTCGGCCACAAGCGCTTTGCCGTTGCCGAGATTGCTGCCGCCGTAGTACATCGAATCGGTGTTGAGGATTTCGCACCAGGCGTCTCCCCGCGGCACGCCGATGCGGTAGCCGCGGCGCGGCACCGGGGTGAAATTCAGCAGCACCACGATGGGCGGCGTGCCGTCTCGGCCGGCGCGGACGAAACTCAGCACCGACTGGTCGGCGTCATGGCAGTCGATCCAGCGAAAGCCGCGCGGGTCGAAATCGTAATCGTGCAAGGCCGGCTCGTCCCGGTACAGCCGATTGAGGTCGCGCACCAGCGCGCGGATGCCGTCGTGGGCGGGAAAGGTGGTGAGCACCCAGTCGAGCTGGCCGGCTTCCTTCCATTCGTTCCACTGGCCGAATTCGCCGCCCATGAACAGGAGCTTCTTGCCCGGGTGCGCGTAGTGCCAGGCGTAGAACACGCGCAGGTTGGCGAAGCGCTGCCAGACGTCGCCCGGCATCTTGTCCAAGAGGCTCTTCTTCATGTGCACCACTTCGTCGTGCGAGAGCGGCAGCACGAAGTTTTCCGTCCACGCGTACATCTGGCTGAACGTCAGTTGATTGTGCTGGTACTTGCGGTAGATCGGCTCCTTCTCGATGTAGCTCAAGCTGTCGTTCATCCAGCCCATGTTCCATTTCATCGAGAAGCCCAAGCCGCCGAGCTCGACCGGGCGCGACACCGCCGGCCACGCGGTCGATTCCTCGGCGATGGTGAGCACGCCCGGAAAGCGGCCGTGCACCTCGGTGTTCATCTCGCGCAGGAAGTGAATCGCCTCGATGTTCTCGCGCCCACCATACTGATTGGGCAGCCATTCGCCGGGCTTGCGCGAGTAGTCCAGATAGAGCATCGAGGCGACGGCGTCGACGCGCAGGCCGTCGATGTGGAATTCATCGATCCAGTAAAGCGCATTGGCGACGAGGAAATTGCGCACCTCGTTGCGGCCGAAGTTGAAGATCAGCGTGCCCCAGTCCTGATGCTCGCCGCGGCGCGGGTCTTCGTGCTCGTACACGGCCTCGCCGGTGAAGCGCGCGAGCGCCCAGTCGTCCTTCGGGAAATGCGCGGGCACCCAGTCGAGCAGCACGCCGACGCCGGCCTGGTGGCAGGCGTCGACGAAGCCGCGGAAATCGTCCGGCGTGCCGAAACGCGCGGTCGGCGCGTAGTAGCCGGAGATCTGGTACCCCCAGGAGGCGTCGAGCGGGTGCTCGGCGACCGGCAGCAGTTCGATGTGCGTGTAGCCGAGATCGCGTACGTAGGGAATCAGTTCGGCGGCGAGCTCCGCCCAGGTGTAGAAGCTGCCGTCGTCGTGCCGGCGCCAGGAGCCGGCATGCAGCTCGTAGATGGCGATCGGGCGATGCTGCCAGTCGAACGAACCGCGCGCCGCAAGCCAGGCGCCGTCGCCCCAGCCGTAGGGCGTGTCGTCGATCACGCGGCTGGTGGTTTCCGGCCGCAGGAACATCTGCCGCGCGTAGGGATCGGTTTTCTTCACCAGCTGGCCGCGGCGGCCGAGGATTTCGAACTTGTACGCGCTGCCCGCCGCGATATCGGGAATGAAGATTTCCCACACCCCGGACACGCCGCGGCAGCGCATGGCATGACGGCGGCCGTCCCAGTCGTTGAAGTCGCCGACCACGCTGACGCGCTGCGCGGCCGGCGCCCACACGGCGAAGTGGCACCCGGCGACGCCGTCGATCGTCTTCAGGTGCGCACCGAGCACCGTCCAGATTTCGAAGTGCCGCCCTTCCCCGAAGAGGTGCAGGTCGAGTTCTCCGATCTGCGCGGGAAAGGTGTAGGCGCAGTGTCCGCGGTGCCAGTCGCCGGCGCGCTTGTCCTGCCAGTGCAAGAGCGGATGCGCCTCCAGCGCCGCGCCGGCGGGCACGTCGAGTTCGAAGCAGTCGGTGCCTGCCACCCGCGCCATGCGCCGGCCTGCCAGTTCGACCGCCTCCGCCTGCGGCATGAACACGCGCACCACGGCGGCGCCGTCGGCCGCGCGGTGGATGCCAAGCACCTCGAAGGGATCGTGGTGGGTGCCGGTCTGCACCCGCATGATGGGAGCGCTGATCGCGGGCGGGCCGCCAGGCGCACGTTGAAGCGGGGCATTCACAGCAGGGGCGTCTTCCATCGATGGGTTTTCTGCATTTTTTCCAGCAAGCGGGGGGCCAGATCGTGCGGCAGCATGGCCCAGTCGAAACGCCAGGTCCAGTTGCCGCTGTCGGTTCCCGGCACGTTCATGCGCGCGGCACTGCCGAGACTCAGCACGTCCTGCATGGGGAGCATCGCCAGCGCGGCGCGGCTTTGCAGGACGACGTCGATCATCGCATCCGGCAGGCTGGCCGGGTCGGCCAGGGCAAGCTGGCGCATGACATTTTCGCGCGCCTCGCCGGACAGCGACTCCCACCAGCCGGCGGTGGTGTCGTTGTCGTGGGTGCCGGTGTAGTACACCGTGGCGGGCGTGACGTTCTCCGGCTTGTGGGGGTTGTCGGCGTGGTCGTCGAAGGCGAATTGCAGAACCGCCATGCCGGGAAGCCGGAATTTTTCCTTCAGCGCCACCACGTCGGGGGTGATGATGCCGAGGTCTTCCGCCACCAGCGGCAGCCGGCCGAGATCGTCGAAGATGGCGGCGAGCAACGCCTCGCCGGGCGCGGGCCGCCATTCGCCATGGACCGCCGTGGGTTCGCTGGCGGGGATCGCCCACGCCGCGGCCAGCCCGCGGAAATGGTCGATGCGCACCAGGTCGAACCACTCGAAATGCGCCGCCAGCCGGGCCCGCCACCAGGCGAAGCCGTCGGCCTGCATCGCCGCCCAGTCGTAGTGCGGGTTGCCCCAGCGCTGCCCGGTCGCGGAAAAATAATCCGGCGGCACGCCGGCGACCACGGTGGGGTGGCCGCTGGCGTCGAGCAGGAACAGCTCGCGCCGCGCCCACACGTCGGCGCTGTCGTGCGCGACGAAGATCGGCATGTCGCCGAACAGCTGGATGCCGCGCGCCTGCGCTGCGGCACGCAGGTCACGCCACTGCATGGCGGCACGGTACTGCCCGCTCTTCACCACCGCGAGCGCGTCGGCATGGTCGCGCTCGAACGCGGCGAGTGTCGCGGCGTCGCGGTCGCGCAGCGGCGCCGGCCAGTCGGTCCAGGACGCGCCCGCCTGCTGCGCCTTGATGACCATGAAGCGCGCGAAATCGTCGAGCCAGTGCCGCTGCACCTCGCACCAGTCGGGGTAGCCGCGCATGTCCGGCTCGGCGGGCGGAAACAGCGCGGGGTTGGCCGCGAACGCCGACGCGCACTGGTAAGGCGACAGCCCGACCAGCGGCAGGCCCAGCGGCAGCATCTGCCACACGCCGACGCCGGCCGCCTGCAGGAAATCGAGCCAGCGTTCGGCGTCGGCGAGCGTGCCCGCGGGCAGCGAGGTCGGGTGCAGCAGGATGCCGGCGCGGCGGGTGGAGAGGTTCATGCGCTTTGAACCGCGAAGGGCGCGAAGACACGCGAAGAAAAACCATCGATCAATACGTGCTGCGCAAGCTTGTGACTGGCTTTCCGCAGCGATAGCAACAAGCGGGACTGTCTTCGCGCCCCTTCGCGTCCTTCGCGGATGAAAAAGCCCGTCACCCCGCATTCCTCCGCATGGTGCCGGCGTTTTCGGCCCAGCCGCCGCCCTGCGACAGCGGCACGTCGAGCAGCGCGGGCGGCGCGACGCCGATCAGGCGATACAGCTCGCGCAATTGCGCGCGGAAGAGCTGTTCGAAATCGGACACGCTGCCCGCCGGGTTGTAGTCGCCGAACCACCAGAACCAGTCCGAGCCTTCGCACACGGCGAGCTGGTGGGTGGCGAGGTTCACGTGCTCGGCGTCAAGCTTGCCCGAGGCCACCGCCTTGTCGTAGGCGATCTTGGCAGCGACCAGATAATCCCAGCCGCGGTTCTTGTCTTCGGAGCCGATCCAGGTGGAGAAGCTGCCGTACACCCAGCTGCCGGCGGCGAGCCGCTTCATCGGCCGCGCCGGCACCCGCGCGGCCAGCTCGGCGAAGGTGGACGACTTTAGCAGTGAGTTGGCGGACAAGAGGGTGTAGAGCGCATCCAGGAAATGGTGGCCGTTGTCGGGGTAATACTCCCAGGCATTCTCGCCGTCGAGAATCACCGAGACGACGTGCTTGCCGGCGTCCGTGCCGAAGAAGCCGGCGATGTTTTCCAGATGCTGCACGAAATCGCCGGCCGCGTCGTCGGCGTGCCAGTCGCTGTACTTGAAGCCGATGAGATCCGACAGCCCATCGTCGCGGAAGAACACACGGGTGGCGAAGGCGTCGATCTGCGCCGGGGCGAACAGGCCGCGCTTGCTGTGCACCTCGTCGTCCTGGCAACCCGACTTGGCGCAGCTGGCGCGCCACACGCCTTCGCCGCTGGCAGTCCAGGCAAAGCCCAACTCATCGAGCTGGGCGAGCGCGTCCTCGCTGACGCCGCCTTCGGAAAGCCAGACGCCGGCAGGCTTCATGCCGAAGTAATGCTGGAACACCTCGACGCCGTGCCGCAAGTGCCAGCGCGAACGCTCGGCGCCGCCGGGATAGGCCGGCGCCTGCGGCGCCGGCGCGTCGGGCAGCGCGTCGCGCATGTTGGCGAAATCGTTGAGCAACGGCACGATGGGGTGGCCATAAGGCGTCATCGACAGCTCGATCTGGCCGCGTTCCGCGAGCGCGCGGTAGCGCGGGATCAGGCCCGCCATGCAATGCTGCATCAGGTGCAGCAGCTCGTGGCGGTCGGCGGCCGAGTAGCTCCTTTCCTGCGCCATCAGGCGTTGCACCAGCGGCAGCTTGCGGAGCGAGTGCCCCAGCCAGGCCAGGTGGTACCAGGTGAGGAGATCGAGAAAATACTGCTCGGACAGGTAGCGCAGATGATCTTCGAGCCCGGCGCTGCCGACTCCGGCCGCGTCGGTGGCGCCGATCATGCGCAGCAGCCGGTGGAAGGCGGGATACGGATGGATCATGCGCGGCGCGTGGCAGCGCTGGCAGTCCTGCACGATGCGCAAACGGCTGGCGACGTCCGACGGAATGCGCTCGATGCCGGCGAGCAGGTTCAGCATGTGGTCCTGCGTGGGCTTGCCGTGTTTCAGCAGCGTGTCCATCTGCTGCGCATAGTCGTCGAGCTGCTCCAGCAGCACCGGCGCGAAGTTGACCACCGCGCGCATCTCCGGATGCCGCTCCAGATGCGCCGCCATGTCGCTGTAGTCCTTGATGCCGTGCAGGTAGACCCAGGGCAGGTGGTAGGCGCCCTTGAGTCCTTCGCGGTAGTACGGCTGGTGCATGTGCCAGCACAGCACCACGTTCAGCGCGTCGGGGTGGGTATGTGTGCTAGCCGTCATAGTCGTTGTACAGGCGCGCGTAGAGGTTCTGGCCAAGCATGGCCGGCGTGACCAGCACGATGCCCTCCGGCGTGACATGGAAGCGCCGGGCGTCTTCTTCCAGGTTTTCGCCGATGACCGTGCCGTCCGGGATCAGCGTGCCCTTGTCGATGATTGCGCGGGTGATGCGGCAGTCGGCGCCGATGCTGACCTTGGGCAGGATCACGCTGTCCTTGATGAGGGTGCGCTGCTCCACCGTGGTGGCGAAGAACAGCACCGAGCGTTTCACCCGCGCGCCCGACAGGATGCAGCCGCCGGCGATGAGCGAGTCGATGGCTTCGCCGCGCCGGCCGTCGTCGTCGAAAATGAACTTGGCGGGCGGATATTGCGGCTGGTAGGTCCAGATCGGCCAATCGCGGTTGTAGAGATTGAGTTCGGGTTCGACCGAGCACAGCTCCATGTTGGTCTGCCAGTAGGAATGCAGCGTTCCCACGTCGCGCCAGTAGGCCGGCTCGCCGCCGGCATTGCGGAAAGGAAAGGCCATGGCGCGCGCCTCGGCGATGTTGGCCGGGATGATGTCCTTGCCGAAATCGTGCGTGGAGCCGCTCTTGCCGGCGTCTTCCGTAAGTGTCTTGTAAAGGAAATCCTTGGAAAAAATATAGATGCCCATCGAGGCGAGCGCCACGCCCGGCTTGCCTGGAATGCAGTCGGGGTGCTTCGGCTTCTCGGTGAACTTGGTGATGCGCAGGGTTTCGTCCACCGACATCACGCCGAAACCGGTCGCCTCTGCCGCCGGCACCTCGATCGCGCCCACGGTGAAGTCGGCGCCGGTCTGCACGTGGTGCAGCAGCATTTCCGAGTAGTCCATGGTGTAGACGTGATCGCCGCCCAGCACCAGCACGTATTCGGGATGGTGGCGCTGCATGATGTCGATGTTCTGGAACAGCGCGTCGGCCGTGCCCTGGTACCACTCCTTCTTGTGGGTGCGCTGCTGCGCCGGGAGAATTTCCACGAACTCGCCGATTTCGGCGCGCATGAATCCCCACGCGCGTTGCAGGTGGCGGATGAGCGAATGCGACTTGTACTGCGTCAGCACGCCGATGCGGCGGATGCCCGAATTGACGCAGTTCGACAGCGGGAAATCGATGATGCGGTACTTGCCGCCGATGGGCACCGCAGGCTTCGCGCGCCAGGCGGTCAGATCCTTCAGCCGCGAGCCTTCGCCGCCCGCCAGCACCAGCGCCAGCGTCTTGCGGGTGAGTTCGGTCACCATCTTGGGCTCGGTGTAGTAGCGGTAGAGCCGCGCCTGTTCTTCTTTCGAAAGGGTCATGTCCCACTCCTCGTGACTGCTTTGTTGGAATTGAATGTTGCCGGGCCGGCGCGCATGCGCGCCAGTTCGACCGCGCCCTGCACGCCCAGCCGGGCGCAGGTGACGAGGTGGATCGGCGTGCGTTCGACCACGCCGCGCATGCGCCCCTTGTCGAGCGCGGCGGCCATGAAACGCGGCCCGCGCAAGCGGTCGGCCAGATGCGTCGCCACGCCGCCGCCGATGTAGAGCCCGCCGAAGGGCTGGTAGAGCAGCGCCACATTGCCCACCCAGGCGCCATAGAGATCGACGAACAGTTCAAGCGCGGCGCCCGCGGCC
>JAIWOS010000190.1 GCA_020217265.1 Thiobacillus sp.
TCTGCGCAGCGTGCCGCCGGTCGCGCCGCGCACCCAGATCGCCGAGCCGCCGGTGCCCGACGACGGCGCGCCCTATGTGGAACTCGCCGACCTCGAACAATGCGCCGGCCTGGCGCTCGGCTCGCCCACGCGCTTCGGCAACATGGCCGCGCCGCTGAAGCATTTTCTCGACACCACCGGCGCGCTGTGGGCCAAGGGCGCGCTGGTCGGCAAGCCTGCCGCCGTGTTCACCTCCACCGCCAGCCTGCACGGCGGCCAGGAATCCACGCTCATGTCGATGATGACGCCGCTGCTGCATCACGGCATGTTGATCCTCGGCCTGCCCTATACGCTGCCCGAGGTGAATAACACCGCCAGCGGCGGCACGCCCTACGGCGCCAGCCACTGGGCAGGCACCAGCGACGACCGCCCGCTCGCCGACGAGGAGCGGGCGCTGTGCCTCGCGCTTGGCAAGCGGCTCGCCGAAACCGCCTTGAAGCTGGCAGCATGAAGCCGCTGCAATACCTCGCCAGCGCCAGCCTCATTGCGCTGATTTTCCTGTGTGTTGCGTGGGAGCTCTGGCTCGCGCCGATTCGCCCCGGCGGCTCGTGGCTGGTACTCAAGGCCCTGCCGCTGCTGCTGCCGCTGATGGGCATTCTCAAAGGCCGCCGCTATACCTACCAATGGGCGCCGATGCTGGTGCTGGCCTATTTCAGCGAGGGCGTCATGCGCGGCTGGAGCGAATCGGGCGTGTCGCAAGGGCTGGCGCTTGCCGAAATCGCGCTGTCGGTCGTCTTCTTTTTTGCTGCGATTTATTTCGCGAGGTTGAGCGCGCCATCGCGACAGCCACAATGAAAAACGCCCCGGCTCCGCGGGGCGTTTTTCTTTCTCATGGCGCAAGGCTCACACTTGCGGGTGAGCACGCTCAAGCTTGGCGTCGAGCTTGTTCAGTGCATGCAGATAGGCCTTGGCCGAGGCCACGACGATGTCGGTGTCCGCGCCCTGGCCATTCACCACCCGGCCGTTCTTCGCCAGGCGCACGGTCACCTCGCCCTGCGCGTCGGTGCCGCTGGTGATGTTGTTCACCGAATAGAGCAACAGGTCGGCACCGCTCGCGACCACCGATTCGAGCGCCTTGAAGGTCGCATCGACCGGCCCGGAGCCATTGCCTTCGGCCCGGCGTTCATTGCCTTCGTCGGTAAAGACCAGGGTGGCATGCGGCACTTCGCCCGTTTCCGAACAGACCTTCATCGACACCAGCTTGAAGCGTTCGTGCTCGGCGGCGTAGCCTTCGTCGGACACCAGCGCCTGCAGATCCTCGTCGAAGATTTCGCGCTTCTTGTCAGCAAGATCCTTGAAGCGTGCGAACGCGGTGTTCAAGGCTTCTTCGGTTTCGAGCACGATGCCAAGCTCGGCGAGCTTGCTCTTGAACGCGGCGCGGCCCGAGAGCTTGCCGAGCGTGAGTCGGTTGGCATGCCAGCCCACATCCTCGGCGCGCATGATTTCGTAGGTCTCGCGGTGCTTGAGCACGCCGTCCTGATGGATTCCGGATTCGTGCGCGAAGGCGTTCGCGCCAACGATGGCCTTGTTGGGCTGCACCGGATAGCCGGTGATGGTCGAGACGAGCTTGGACGCAGGCACGATCTGCGTCGCGTCGATCCTCGAATCGCAGTTGAACACGTCGCGGCGGGTGCGCACCGCCATCACGATCTCTTCCAGCGAGGCGTTGCCCGCGCGCTCGCCCAGTCCATTGATGGTGCACTCGACCTGGCGCGCGCCGTTCATCACTGCGGCGAGCGAGTTGGCGACCGCCATCCCGAGATCGTTGTGGCAGTGCGTGCTCCAGATCACCTTATCCGAGTTCTTCACGCGCGCGATGAGTTCCTTCATGCGCTCGCCCCACAAGGCGGGAATCGAATAGCCGACGGTGTCGGGCACGTTGATGGTCCTGGCACCGGCTTCGATCACGGCGTCGAACACGCGCACGAGGAAATCCATCTCCGAGCGCACCGCGTCCTCGGCGGAAAACTCGACGTCGTCGGTGTACTCGAGCGCAAGCTTCACCGCCTTCACGGCCGCTTCGACGACCTGGTCGGGGGTCATGCGCAGCTTTTTCTCCATGTGGATGGGGCTGGTCGCGATGAAGGTGTGGATGCGGCCTTTTTTAGCCGGCTTGATCGCCTCGCCGGCGGCGCGGATGTCGCGTTCGTTCGCCCGCGCGAGCGAGCACACGGTCGAATTCGTGATGGTCTCGGCGATCGCTCGGATCGCATCGGCGTCGCCCGGGCTCGCCGCTGCGAAGCCGGCCTCGATCACGTCGACACCGAGCTTTTCGAGCTGGCGGGCGATGCGGAGTTTTTCTTCCTTGGTCATCGACGCACCGGGGCTCTGCTCGCCATCGCGCAAGGTGGTGTCGAAAATGTACAAACGGTCGTTCATGGCTGGGCTCCATGGAGGTCGGCGGCGCTTTCCGGCGCATCGTGCCGACGCATTATATTAGGTGTGCCGCACACGGCGGCCGGCTCGGGGTACTGCAGGGGTAGGGGGGGTCAATGTGCGCGCGCGACGCGCAGCAGCAGGCTGCCGAACAGAACGTTCGACAGGCAGAGGAGGAAAGACGGTTGCGACCAATTAGACATAGTCTAAATTGTATGGATTTTTTATCGGGCCGCAAGCCTCGCGTGCATCAGGCCGCAGGTTTGCGGCGGAAGCGTTGCATCAGCGCATCGACGTAGCCCGACAGGCCGTACAGCGCAAATACCCCGAACAGCACTTCGGGCGGGCTGGTCGAAATCAGGATGAAGGCGAGCACGACCAGCAGGATGACGAAAAACGGCACGCTCTTCCTGAGATTGATTTCCTTGCCGCTGTAGTAGCGGAAGTTGCTGACCATGGTCAGCCCGCCGAACAGGGCCAGCGCGGCGGCAAGCAGGCGCACGTCGTGCCCTGCCACGCCGTATTCGTTCATGACCCAGACGAAGCCGGCGATCAAGGCCGCCGCCGACGGACTGGGCAGCCCCTGGAAAAAGCGCTTGTCGGTGACCGCATCGATCTGCGTATTGAAGCGCGCCAGCCGCAGCGCGGCGCCAGCGCAGTAGACGAAGGCAGCGATCCAGCCGAGCTTGCCCATGTCCTGCAGGGCGAATTCATAGATGACCAGCGCCGGTGCGACGCCGAAGGACACCATGTCGGAGAGGCTGTCGTATTCGGCGCCGAATGCGCTCTGGGTGTGCGTCATGCGGGCGACACGACCATCCAGCCCGTCGAGCACCATGGCGATGAAGATGGCGATCGCCGCGTGCTCGAAGCGACCGTTCATGGCCTGCACCACGGCATAGAAGCCGGCGAACAGCGCGCCGGTGGTGAACAGGTTGGGCAGCAGGTAGATGCCGCGGTCGCGCATGCGCGGGCGGCCGAGGTCGATTTTGCGGTGGTCGAATTCGGGCATGGCCAAGGCGGATTACCAGCGGGCCAGTATGGTACGCCCGCCCATGACTTTCTGGCCGATGGACACCTCGGCGCGTGCCGCGACCGGCAGGTAGACATCCACCCGCGAACCGAAGCGGATGAAGCCGTAACGCTGGCCACGCGTCAGACGGTCGCCCGCACGCACGTAGCACAGGATGCGGCGCGCGATCAGGCCCGCAATCTGCACGGAGGTGACGTCGCCGCGCGCGCTGGCAATGTGAATCGCGTTGCGCTCGTTCTCGGTCGAGGCCTTGTCGAGATCGGCATTGACGAAGCTGCCGGGCGTGTACCACACGTTCTTCACTTCACCGTCGACCGGGCTCTTGTTCGAATGGACGTTGAAGACGTTCATGAAGACGCTGATCTTCAAGGCCTCGCGATCGAGGTATTCGTCACGGCATTTTTCCACCGCGACAATGCGGCCATCGGCAGGGGAAATCACGGCATCGGCGTCGGCGGGCGGCACGCGCACCGGGTCGCGAAAAAACTGAAGCGCGAACACCGCCCAGATCCAGAACGGGATCGACCAGACTCCGACGAGCCAGGTGGCGATGAGCGCTGCCGCAAACGCAGCCAGCAACACGAGCCAGCCTTCGCGGGCGATGAGGGGATTCTTCATTTTCAGGGGCTATGCGTTAGGCGCCGGGGGCCCGGAAAACGAAGGCGCGACACAGCCGCGCCGCCTCCCGGAGCCTACCCCCCAGCCCCTACATCCTCAGTTCTTGGACTGGTCGACCAGCTTGTTGGCCTTGATCCAGGGCATCATGTCGCGCAGCTTGGCGCCGGTCACCTCGATCGGGTGCTCGGCGTTGAGGCGGCGGCGCGCGGTCATGGCCGGGTAGTTGGTCTTGCCTTCCTGGATGAACATCTTGGCGTATTCGCCGGTCTGGATGCGCTTCAACGCATTCTTCATGGCGGCGCGCGACTGCTCGTTGATGACCTCGGGGCCGGTCACGTACTCGCCGTACTCGGCGTTGTTCGAGATCGAGTAGTTCATGTTGGCGATGCCGCCCTCGTACATCAGGTCGACGATGAGCTTCAGTTCGTGCAGGCACTCGAAGTAGGCCATCTCGGGCGCATAGCCGGCTTCGACCAGCGTTTCGAAGCCCATCTTCACCAGTTCGACGGCGCCGCCGCACAGAACCGCCTGCTCGCCGAACAGGTCGGTCTCGGTCTCCTCGCGGAAGGTGGTTTCGATCACGCCGCCCTTGGTTCCGCCGTTGGCCGCGGCGTAGGAGAGAGCGATGTCGCGCGCCTTGCCGGACTTGTCCTGGTACAGGGCGATCAGCGACGGCACGCCACCACCGCGCTTGTATTCGGAACGCACAGTGTGGCCCGGCCCCTTGGGCGCGATCATGATCACGTCGAGGTCGGCTCGCGGCACGATCTGGTTGTAATGGATGTTAAAGCCGTGGGCGAAGGCGAGTGTGGCGCCCTTCTTGATGTTGGGCTCGATCTCGTTGTAGTAGACGCCCGGCTGTTGCTCGTCCGGCACCAGAATCATCACCACATCGGCGTCCTTCACCGCGGCGGCGACTTCCTTCACGGTCAGACCGGCCTTCTTGGCCTTGTCCCACGAGGCGCCGCCCTTCCTGAGGCCGACGGTGACCTTGACGCCGGAATCGGTGAGGTTGGCGGCATGGGCGTGGCCCTGCGAGCCGTAGCCGACGATGGTGACCTTCTTCTTCTTGATGAGGGAGAGGTCGGCGTCCTTGTCGTAGAAAACTTTCATGGTGGAATCCTGAGTAGAAAAGAAAAAATCAGATGTTGAGACTGCGCTGTTTCAAACTTTCAGGCTGCGCTCGCCGCGGCCGATGCCTGACGCGCCGGTGCGCACGGTTTCGATGATGAAGGCAGGGTCGATCGCCTCCAGGAAGGCGTCCAGCTTGGAGCCGGTGCCGGTCAGCTCGATGGTGTAGGTCGAGTCGGTGACGTCGATGATGCGGCCGCGGAAGATGTCGGCGGTACGCTTCATCTCCTCGCGTCCGGCGCCCACAGCCTTGACCTTGAGCAACATCAGCTCGCGCTCGATGTGGCGGCCTTCAGTGAGATCCATCACCTTGATCACGTCGACCAGCTTGTTCAACTGCTTGGTGATCTGCTCGATGACGTCTTCCGAGCCCGTGGTGACGATGGTCATGCGCGACAGCGTGGCATCCTCGGTCGGCGCCACGGTAAGCGACTCGATGTTGTAGGCACGGGCTGAGAAGAGCCCCGCGACGCGCGACAGCGCGCCCGCCTCGTTTTCCATCAGCAGCGAAATGATGTGGCGCATGTCAGAGTTCCTCCGCCAGGATCATTTCGGACAGGCCCTTGCCGCCTTCGACCATGGGGAACACGTTTTCGGTCTGGTCGGTCTGGAAATCCATGAACACCATGCGTTCCTTGAGCGCGGGCGAGAAAGCCTCCCGGATCGCGGCCTCGACGTCCTCCGGCTTCTCGATCTTCATGCCAACGTGGCCGTAGGCTTCGGCGAGTTTCACGAAATCAGGCAAGGACTCCATGTACGACTCGGCGTAGCGGCTGCCGTAGAAGAATTCCTGCCACTGCCGCACCATGCCCATGTAGCGGTTGTTGAGCGTGAGCACCTTGACCGGGATGCGGTACTGCTTGCAGGTGGAAAGCTCCTGGATGTTCATCTGGATCGAGGATTCGCCGGTGATGCAGGCGACCTGTGCATCGGGAAACGCGAGCTGCACGCCCATCGCGTACGGCAGGCCGACGCCCATGGTTCCCAAGCCCCCGGAATTGATCCAGCGGCGCGGCTGGTCGAACTTGTAGTACTGCGCCGCCCACATCTGGTGCTGGCCGACGTCGGAGGTGACGTAGGCCTCACCCTTGGTCACTTCCCACAGTTTCTCGACCACGTACTGCGGCTTGATGATGGGGCTCTGCTTGTTGTACTTGAGACAGTTTTTCGAACGCCACAGCTCGATCTGCGTCCACCACGCGGTCAGCGCCTCGGCATCGGGCCTGTCCTTGGCCTGCTTCAGGAGTGTCAGCATTTCGGTCAGCACGTTCTTCACGTCGCCGACGATGGGCACGTCGACCTTCACGCGCTTGGAAATCGACGAAGGGTCGATGTCGACGTGGATGATGCGCCGCTGCTCGCGCGCGAAGTGCGCGGGATTGCCGATCACGCGATCGTCGAAACGCGCGCCCACGGCCAGCAGCACGTCGCAGTGCTGCATTGCCATGTTGGCCTCATAGGTACCGTGCATGCCGAGCATGCCGAGGTTCTGCCGGTCGGTGGCAGGATAACCGCCCAGCCCCATCAGGGTATTGGTGACCGGAAAACCGAGCAGACGCGCCACTTCCACCAGCTGCGCCGCAGCGTTGCCGAGCACCACGCCGCCGCCGGTGTAGATCATCGGCCGCTTGGCCTCGAGAAGCATCTGCACCGCGCGCTTCAGCTGCCCGCTGTGGCCCTTGACCACCGGATTGTACGAACGCATCTCGACGGTGGCCGGATACTCGAAGTCGGTCGTGTGATAGGTCACGTCCTTGGGCACGTCGACGACCACCGGGCCGGGGCGTCCGGTCGCGGCAATGATGAAAGCCTTTTTCATCGTCGCCGCCAGATCCTTCACGTCCTTGACGAGAAAGTTGTGCTTGACGCAGGGGCGCGTGATGCCGACGGTGTCGACTTCCTGGAAGGCGTCCATGCCGATTGCCGGAGTCGGCACCTGGCCGGTGACGACGACGATGGGAATGGAATCCATGTAGGCCGTGGCGATGCCCGTGACCGCATTGGTCACTCCGGGGCCGGAAGTCACGAGCGCGACGCCGACACGGCCGGTCGCGCGCGCGTAGGCGTCCGCTGCGTGTACGGCGGCCTGTTCGTGGCGCACGAGCACGTGCTTGAATTTGTCCTGCTTGAAGATTTCGTCGTAAATGTTGAGCACGGCCCCGCCGGGATAGCCGAACACGAACTCGACTCCCTCCTCGGCCAGACTTCGTACGACGATCTCGGCGCCCGTGGCTTCCATAAACTGGCAATAAATCAAATCGTTGGTGAACCCGGGAGGGTAATCGGTTTGCCCTACCCCGGTCAAGAAAAGGCGCCTATTCAAGCGGCATCGCGTCTCGACCGGACAACAAAAACCCCTCGCAAGGAGGGGTTGGCAAGCCCGAAGTCGAACTCAAGACGGCTTATTCGTGGGCGGCTTCAGCCAGCATCCGCATGATTTCGTTGAGCGATCCGTGTGCATTTTCGACCAGGCAGACCGTATTGCCCATGCTGCACACGGTAATGGAATCGCCCTGTACCACCCAGCCCTGCGAGGGCGACCAGCCCCGCATCTGCGAGAACAGCGACAGCAGATCGGTGTTGCCGGACACCATGCGACGGTACCACTGGGCAAAATGCGCCAGCCGTTCCATCAGCTCGGGAGGAAGCACGCCCTCGGCTTCCATCACCACGCCGTCGTCGCGAAAGCGGCAGACCGCGGTCACGCCGTCGAGCACCAGAATTTTTTTCAGGGACATGGCGCGTGTCCTCAGACCGTTTGCAGGGCATTAAAGGCGGCTTCGTAATCGGCGTCGCGATTCTTGACGATCACGCCGCAGTTGCCGTTGACCACCACCGACCACTCCAGTCCAACCACGGAAAACCCTTTCAGGGGCTGAAACCCGCCCTGCCCCGTGACGGCCTCCCAGCCGCGCGCCTCCATGCTTGCGATGGCGAGATTCGCCACGCACGAACGGGCGAGCAGGTCGAGCACCTGCGGCGTGAGTTCGGTGCCTTCGCGCAGCACGTGGCTTTGCAGTTCGCCCTTGTCCGTGTAGGTGAAAGCCGCCATCGCGCCCGGCAGCTCCATCATCTTTTCAAGATTCATACGTTCGCTCCCCTGGTTGTTGTCGAATCAGTACAAGGCTTCCTTGGTGTCGCCGCCAAGCTTGGCGTAGAGATTGGCCAGCAGGTCTTCGTGGATGTCGCCGACCTTGGCGCGCATGATGGTCATCACGTCGTTCAGCAGCTCTTCGCGGTTTTCGATGAAGGCGAAGTAGTTGCCGACGGTGCAGACGGTGACGTTGGCGCCGTGCACGATCCAGCCCTGCACCGGGCGACAGCCGCAGTTTTCGGCAAAGGAATCGAATATTTCGGACTGCATGTTGACCGACAGCGTGTTGGCCCGGCACAGGATCGACGCCATGCGCGCGAATTCGTCGGTGAGCGCCCCCTGGAACGAGAAGCGGTCGCCGCGGTACGCATACTCGCCGGCGGCGATCACGCCGGGAATTGCCATCAGTTGCTTTACGATATGCATCGAGCCCCCTCTCCTGATTGGTGTTGTGGCCGGCAGCACCGGCGTTTATGGGCAGCGCGGTGTGGCATAGTGCCGCGCCTGGCTCCAATATAGAACCATCATGCAAAGCAACGCAATAGCCCCCACCCCCGCTTCGCTTCGGGTGCGCATCGCCGTCATGGTCTACGAGCTGCTGCTGGTCGTCGCCGTGGTATTCGTCGCCTCGTTCGTGATGCTGCCCGTCGTCGGCGACCTGCATGCGCCCTGGCAGAAGCACCTATTCCAGGGGTTTCTGCTGCTGGTGCTGTTCGCCTACTTCGCTGCCTTCTGGCTGAAGAGTGGGCAGACGCTGGCGATGAAGACGTGGCGCGTGCGACTGGTGCGCACCGACGGCCGGCCCCTCACATTCAAGCTCGCCGCGCTGCGCTTCGGTCTGGCCTTCACCGGGCTGGCCTGTGCGGGGCTCGGCTTCTGGTGGGCGCTGGTCGACCGCGACCGGCAATTCCTGCACGACCGCCTGCTCGGCACGCGCCTGATACGCGTGCCGCGCCCGGACTGAATGGACTGGCGCATTCACCTCGACGCGCGCCTGCGTGCCCTCAAGCCCGCCACCGTCTGCGCGCTGGACGACGCAGCGCGCACATTCGCGACCCGCAGCCTGCCGGACACGCCGATGCTGGCACTCGGCCTCGCCGCACTCGACGGTCTCGATGCCGATGCCGCCGGGCAGCTGATCCACCGCGTTCGGCTGTACGCCGCGCCGCGCATCCTGCTCGTTGCGCGCTCCGATTGCGCGCTCGACGACAATGCTTTCCGCGCGCTGGGTTTCGTGCTCGATGGCGTCGACACCAACGCGGGCATCCGCATCCAGTCCTACGATCTCGACACCTACAAGCCCGTGCCGGACTGGCTCAATGCGCGTTTCTGGGCCCACCCGGAACGCTGGGAACCGTAAACGCCCCGCCATGCGCGAACGCATTCTCACCCTGCCGAATGTCATTACCCTGCTGCGGCTGGCGGCCGTGCCGGTGGTCGGCTGGCTGATTCTCCAGCGCCAATGGGAACCCGCGTGCTGGCTGTTTCTGGCCGCCGCGCTGTCGGACGGCATCGACGGCATGCTGGCGCGCACGCTGAACCAGATGACGCAACTGGGCGCCACGCTCGACACCGTCGCAGACAAGGCGCTGGGCATCGTCACGCTGACGATGCTGACGCTGGAAGAAGCGATTCCGCTCTGGGTGACGCTGGCGATCCTGCTGCGCGACAGCGTGATCGTGCTGGGCGCCTTGAGCTACCGCGGGCTCGCCGGCCACCTTGAAATCCACCCCACCTGGCTCGGCAAAACTCACATGTTCGCGGAGTTCGCGCTGCTGGCGCTGGTGTTGGGCAGCCTCGCTGGCGTGATCCAGGCCGGCGCCTGGCTGGGCTGGGTTTTCCTCGCCGCGTTCGCCATCGCGGTCGCGTCCGGCGTGCAGTACGTGTGGATCTGGAGCCTCAAGGCACGCCGCGAACGACTGCTCTGATCAGAACGGCAGCGCGCACTGCCGCTGCGACACCTCGCCCGACTTGACCCGGTACATCGCCGCGTCGGCGGCGCGCACCAGCGTGTCCTCGTCCTCGCCATCGTCGGGATAGAGGCACTGTCCGACGCTGGCCTCGACGTCGAGCCGCAGGTCGTTGAAAAGCGCGTTTTCCGCCAGCACCTGTTCGATCTTGAGCGCGGCGGCGATGCAGTCCTGCCGCCCCTGCACCTCTTCGAGCAGGACCACGAACTCGTCGCCTCCCAGGCGGGCGACCGTGTCCGATTCGCGCACGCACGCCAGCAATAGCCGCGCCACCTCGGTGAGCACCGCATCGCCCACATGGTGGCCGTGGCGGTCGTTGATCGCCTTGAAGCGATCGAGATCGATGTACAGGATGCCGAGCCGGCCGCCGTAGCGGTGGGCGTGACGAATCGCCTGCCGCAAGCGGTCGTAGAAGAGGCGGCGGTTGGCGAGCCCGGTCAAGGGATCGTGCGTCGCTTCCTCGCGCAGCGCGGCGCGCGACTGTTCCAGCTCGACCAGCTGCGCCTGGATCAGCGCCTTGCGCAACCGGGCCTTGCGCAGCGTGTGCCACGCGATCAGCAGCGCCAGCACGAGCGCGCCGATGCCCAGCCCCAGCGTGAGCAGCACGGTTTGCCGGTAAGTGGAACGCGCCCGGCGCTGCGCCTCGAGATTGGCTGCCTGGTAGTTGTCACGCATTTCTGCTAGCTGCAAGTTGAATGCTTCCTGCAGCGGTATCGCACGCTCGGCCAGATGGCGTCGCGCCTCGGCATCGAGCCCGGCATTGAGCAGATCGATGATCTCCTCCTGCGTGGTCTGGATCGTGTTCACCAGTCGCGTCTGTTCGTCGAACGCCACTTGTTCGGCGGGGGTGAGCCCAAGCTGACGCAGGGCATTGCGGCCGCTGCCGACGAGAAAGCCGGCGCGATTGAACGCCATGAAATGGGCGTCGCGTTCGAACGCTTCGTTCGCCAGCGCCATGCGGAACAGGCTATCGGTGCGGATATGCGCTGCCACCTGCGTCTGCGTGATGATGTCGATCTTGCGGTTGTGGTGCTCAACCACCGTGTGTATCTGCGCGCCCAGCGTATGCAGCTGCCACAGGCTGTTCAGCGCCTGCGCGAAGATCAGCACGATCAGCGCGACGAAGGCCGTGCCAGTGGACAGGGGGAGCGCTTTAAACGTGGGCATGGGCGCAAGCGATAACCCGACACTGTGGTTTAGCCCAATTTTGCGCGAAAGACAGCCCCATGCTCAGCGTCGCAGACCTTGCAGGCGCGCCGCCACCTCGCGGGCATGGGTCGCCGGCTCGACATCGTCGAAACGCGCGGCGATGCGGCCATCCGGCCCCACGATAAAGGTACGGCGACGCGCGATCCGCATCAGCCCCAGGTTCAGCAGGCTGCCGTAGGCCGCCGCCACATGGCCGCCCGGATCGGAAAGCAGCGGGAACGGCAGGCGGTGCTTGTGAGCGAAATCGGCGTGCGAATGCGTATCGTCGACACTCACGCCGATCACCGTGGCATCGAGTTCGCCGAACACGCCGATGTCGTCGCGGAACCGGCAGGCCTCCTGCGTGCAGTGCGGCGTGTCATCCCGCGGGTAGAAATACAGCACCAGCCAGCGCCCCGCGTAATCGGCAAGGCGGTGTGTCCTGCCGTCCTGGTCTTGCAGCGCGAAGTCCGGCGCCCGGTCGCCTTCGACCGGACGGCTGGCCGGGCGCAGCATCCACAGACCGGCGCTCAACACCACCAGCAAAATCGCTACGCCGCCCAGCAGATATTTCATTCGAGTCTCCCGTGGCCATAATAACCGTGCCGCGGGCCAAAGCGGCGGGGGATTGGGTAGAATGCGCGCCACGCCCCCGTAGCTCAGTGGATAGAGCATCCCCCTCCTAAGGGGAGGGTCACACGTTCGATTCGTGTCGGGGGCGCC
>JAIWOS010000104.1 GCA_020217265.1 Thiobacillus sp.
CGGGGCGGGTTTGGCGGCCTGCGCCGGGGCCGCTGCCTTCGGCTCGGCCTGGGGAGCGGGCCTTGCGACCGTGTCGGTCGCCTTGGGCGCCGGCGCCGGCACGGCCGGTGTCTGGGCCGGCGCAACCGTTACCGGCGCTGCTGTCTGCGTCCCACCCATGCCAGGCGGATCGAGCAGCAGGGTATATTCGCGCACCAACCGGCCAGACGCCCAGGAGAGCTCGACCAGCATGTCGATGAAAGGATCGTTGACCGGTCGCGAGGACGTGACTTTCAGGACAGCCTTGCCATTGGGCTTTTTCTCGACGGCAAAGCGCAAGGAGGAGAGCACGGGGGTGAATTCGACGCGCGCATCGCGGAACGCCTGATCGGACGCCAGCGTGGCCGAGATGCTGTCGAGTTCGGCCTTGTCGGCGGCAAACAGCTCGATCTCGGCCGAGAGCGGTTGCCCCAGCGCCGAACCGACCGACAGCTTGCCCAGCCCGGCGGCGCTCGCCATCAGCGGCAGCGCGATCAGGCCGGCAGCAGCCAGTTGGGTAGTGAAGCGCTTCAATTTCATCCCGTTTCTCCCTGAGAGCCCCGTTTTACGGGGCGTTGAATCCTCGACGCCTTTATTGACGGCGCGACGAGCGCAATCTTTAGAGCATAAATCGCACCAAGACAAGGCCGGCGCGATCCGACTGTTGTTTTCAGGATTCGAGCAGGATGCGCAACATGCGGCGCAGCGGTTCCGCCGCGCCCCACAGCAACTGGTCGCCGACGGTGAACGCGGTGAGGTACTGCGGCCCCATGTTGAGCTTGCGCATGCGGCCGATCGGCACGGTGAGCGTGCCGGTGACGGCGGCGGGGGTGAGTTCGCGCATGGTGATGTCGCGGTCGTTGGGCACGACTTTGACCCATTGATTGTGCGCGGCGATGAGGCCGTGGATGTCGTCCAGCGGCACGTCCTTGGTCAGCTTGATGGTGAGCGCCTGCGAGTGGCAGCGCATGGCGCCGACGCGCACGCAAAGGCCGTCGATGGGTACCGGATTGGCGCTCCTGCCCATGATCTTGTTCGCCTCGACCTGGGCTTTCCATTCTTCCTTGGACTGGCCGGAGGGCAGCGCCACGTCGATCCAGGGGATCAGGTTGCCGGCCAGCGGCACCGGCCAGGCGTCGAGCGGATAGTCGTCGGAACGGATGAACTCGGCGACCTTCTTGTCGATTTCGAGGATCGCGGCCGCGGGATCGCCGACCATGTCGGCGACTTCGCCATGAATCGCGCCCATCTGCATGATGAGTTCCTTCATGTTGCGCGCGCCCGCGCCCGACGCTGCCTGGTAGGTCATGGGCGACACCCATTCGACCAGCCCGGCGTCGAACAGCCCGCCCATCGCCATCAGCATGAGCGACACGGTGCAGTTGCCGCCGACGTAGGTTTTGACGCCGTTGGCGATGCCGTCGCGGATGACCTTGCCGTTGACCGGGTCGAGGATGATGATGGCGTCGTCTTTCATGCGCAGCGTGGACGCGGCGTCGATCCAGTAGCCGTTCCAGCCCGCCGCGCGCAGTTTGGGATACACCTCCTGGGTGTAGTCGCCGCCCTGGCAGCTGATGATGGCGTCGCAGGCTTTCAGTTCATCGATGCTGTTGGCGTCTTTCAGCGGTGGCACGTCCTTGCCGATGTCCGGCCCCTT
Organism: Thiobacillus sp.; assembly: GCA_020217265.1. GTDB lineage: Bacteria > Pseudomonadota > Gammaproteobacteria > Burkholderiales > Thiobacillaceae > Thiobacillus. The sequence continues at coordinate 1,676 of JAIWOS010000104.1, forward strand.
GCCGCCGACGTTGGACGTGGTGAAAAACACCGGGTCGATGTGGTCGAAGTCGCGTTCTTCTTTCATGCGCCCCATGAGCACCGAGCCCACCATGCCGCGCCAGCCGATCAAGCCTACTTTCATCATTGTTCGAGTCTCCAGAAAATCCTGTTCGCGAAGTCAAGGCGCTTCTTGCCGTTTCTTCGCAGAAAAAATCACAGCGCCTTCACCACCGCGTCGCCCATTTCGCTGCAGGACACTTTTTGCGTGCCTTCAGTGTAGATGTCGCTGGTGCGCAAGCCCTGCGCGATCACCTTCTTCACCGCATTCTCAATCCGGTCGGCGGTTGCCAGGTCGGCAAAGGTGTAGCGATACATCATCGCGACGGAAAGAATGGTCGCCAGCGGGTTGGCGAGATTCTTGCCCGCAATGTCCGGCGCAGAGCCGTGAATCGGCTCGTACATGCCCTTGTTGTTTTCATCCAGCGAGGCTGACGGCAGCATGCCGATCGAGCCCGACAGCATCGAGGCCGCATCGGACAAAATATCGCCGAAGATGTTGCCGGTGACGATGGTGTCGAACTGCTTCGGCCACTTGATCATCTGCATCGCGGCGTTGTCCACATACATGTGCGACAGCTCGACCTCGGGGTACTGCTTGCCGACCTCGATGACGACTTCCTTCCACAGTTCCGAGCATTCCAGCACGTTGGCCTTTTCCACCGAACACAGCTTCTTGCCGCGCTTCATGGCGATGCCGAAGGCCACATGTGCCACGCGACGCACTTCGGACTCGGAATAGATCATGGTGTTGAAACCCACGCGCTCGCCATTCCGCACCTCGATGCCGCGCGGCTGACCAAAATACACGTCGCCGGTCAGTTCGCGCACGATCATGATGTCCAGTCCCGACACCACTTCGGGCTTCAACGACGACGCGCCGGCCAGTTCCGGATACAGCAGCGCCGGACGCAGGTTGGCGAAGAGATTCAGCTCTTTCCTGATCCGCAGCAGGCCGCGCTCCGGGCGCAGCGGGCGGTCGAGCATGTCGTACTGCGGCCCACCCACGGCCCCCAGCAGCACGGCATCGGCCGCGCGGGCAAGGTTCAGCGTGGCCTCGGGCAGCGGATCGCCTGCCGCGTCGTAGCCCGCGCCGCCGATGGGCGCTTCTTCCATGTCGATGTTCGCGCCGTCGGCTTTCAGCGCATTGAGCACCTTGACCGCTTGCGCGACGATTTCCGGACCGATGCCGTCACCGGGTAGCACTGCAATTTTCATCTGAAACCTTTTCACCACAGAGACACAGAGGCACGGAGAACAACGAAAACCGGGATGGGTTTTCTCTGTGGCTCTGTGCCTCTGCGGTTAAACAAAAAGCCACGGCGCTTCGATTTTGCGCCGTTCTTCATACGCCTTGATCTTGTCCGACTGAAGCAGCGTGAGACCGATGTCGTCGAGGCCATTGATCAGGCGATGCTTGCGGCCGGCGTCGACTTCGAACGCGAGCACCTCGCCCGCCGGCGTGGTGACGGTCTGGGCCGCCAGATCGATGGCGAGCCGGTAGCCTTCGGCCGCCTCGCATTCGCGGAACAGCCGATCGACGACGCCGGCGTCGAGGACGATGGGCAGGATGCCGTTCTTGAAGCAGTTGTTGTAGAAAATGTCGGCGAAGCTGGGGGCGATGATCGCGCGGATGCCGTAATCTTCCAGCGCCCAGGGGGCGTGCTCGCGGCTGGAGCCACAACCGAAGTTGTCGCGCGCGAGCAGGATCGAGGCGCCCTGGTAGCGCGGAAAATTCAGCACGAATTCCGGATTCGGCTGGCGGCTGGCAGGATCCATGCCGGGCTCGCCGTGGTCGAGATAGCGCCATTCGTCGAACAGGTTGGGGCCGAAACCGGCGCGCTTGATCGATTTCAGGAACTGCTTGGGAATGATGGCGTCGGTGTCGACGTTGGCGCGGTCGAGCGGAACCACCAATCCGTGGTGCGAGGTAAACGCTTGCATGTCAGCGGCTACCCGCGCGCTCGATGGCGCCACCGGCCTTTTCGATATCCTTGCCGATGCCTTGCACGGTATTGCATCCGGCAAGCACGAACAGGGCAGCGAGTGCCGCAGCGATCATTGATTTCATGTGTTTCCCCTCAAATCAAAAATGGCGTACGTCGACGAAATGACCGGCGATGCCGGCGGCCGCAGCCATGGCAGGACTGACCAGATGGGTGCGCCCGCCCTGCCCCTGCCGGCCTTCGAAATTGCGGTTCGAGGTCGACGCGCAGCGCTCGCCGGGTTCCAGCCGGTCGGCGTTCATCGCCAGACACATCGAGCAGCCCGGCTCGCGCCATTCGAAGCCGGCTTCGAGAAAAACCTTGTCGAGGCCTTCGGCCTCGGCCTGCTGCTTCACCAGCCCCGACCCCGGCACGACCATCGCCAGCTTCACGCTGGCGGATTTCTTACGACCGCGAACCACGGCGGCGGCCTCGCGCAGGTCCTCGATGCGGGAATTGGTGCACGAGCCGATGAAGACCTTGTCGATGGCGATGCGCTCGATGGGCGTGCCGGCGGCGAGCCCCATGTAGTCGAGCGCGCGCGTCCAGTCATGGCGCTTCACCTCGCTCGGCGCGGCGGCCGGGTCGGGCACGCGGCCGTGCACGGTGGTGACCATCTCGGGCGAGGTGCCCCAGGTGACCTGCGGCTCGATGGCGGCAGCGTCGAGTTCGACCACCTGATCGAACACCGCGTCGGCATCGGAATGCAGCGTCTTCCACCAGGCGACGGCCTTGTCCCAGGCCTCGCCCACGGGCGAGAAGGGGCGCCCCCTGACGTATTCGATCGTCGTCTCGTCGACCGCGACCATGCCCGCGCGCGCGCCCGCCTCGATCGCCATGTTGCACAGTGTCATGCGGCCTTCCATCGACAGGCCGCGGATCGCCGAGCCGCCGAATTCCAGCGCGTAGCCGGTGCCGCCCGCGGTGCCGATTCTGCCGATCACGGCAAGTGCAACGTCCTTGGCGGTCACGCCGCGTCCGAGCTGGCCTTCGACCTTCACCAGCATCGTCTTCGACGGTTTCTGCCACAGGCATTGCGTCGCCAGCACGTGTTCGACCTCGGATGTGCCGATGCCGAAGGCCAGCGCGCCGAAGGCGCCGTGGGTAGAGGTGTGCGAATCGCCGCAGACCACGGTCATGCCCGGCAGGGTCAGCCCCTCTTCGGGGCCGATGACGTGCACGATGCCCTGCCGCACGTCGTTCATCTTGAATTCGCGGATGCCGAATTCGGCGCAGTTGGCGTCCAGCGTTTCCACCTGCAGGCGAGAGACGGGGTCGGCGATGCCCTGGCTGCGGTCGGTCGTCGGCACGTTGTGGTCGGGCACGGCTACCGCCGCATCGACGCGACGCGGCGTGCGGTGCGCGAGCTTCAGGCCCTCGAAAGCCTGCGGGCTGGTGACTTCATGCACCAGATGTCGGTCGATATAAAGCAGCGACGTGCCATCGGGCTCGACGTGGACGACGTGGGCATCCCACAATTTCTGGAACAGGGTCTGGCCGGGCATGTGGATCAGGGTTGGTGCGAGAAAACGCCAATTATTTCATAGCTTGGGGCCGGCTGGCACGGCTTTTGTGTGCCCCCACCGGGCATAGACGGCCCAGGCCAGGGCGGCGCTTGCCGCCGCCAGGGTGAACGTCCAGTTCGCCCCCAGCCCTTCCCAGGTCACGCCGCTCACCAGCCCGCCGAGCGTGCCGCCCACCCCGTACGACAGGCTGGTGTAGAGCGCCTGCCCGCGCGCCTGGTGGCGCCCGCGAAAATGCCGGTGGATGAGCGCCACCGCCGCCGCGTGGTAGGTGCCGAAGGTGAAGGCGTGCAGCGTCTGCGCCCCCCACACCAGCCAGGCCGATTCCACCCCCCAGGCGATCAGCAGGAAACGCAGCACGGCGAGCGCGAAGCTGGCGAGGATCAGGCGGCGCGGCGTCACCCGCGCGAAGATGCGCGGAATGACGAGAAAAATGCCGATCTCGCACAATACGCCCAGCGCCCACAGCCAGCCGACGGTGGATTTCTCGTAGCCGTGATCGACCAGATAGATCGAATAGAAGGTGTAATAAGGCCCGTGTGTCGCCGCCATCAGCAGGCAGGCGACGAGCAGGGCCGCCACCTCGGGGCGTTTCACGACATCCCAGATGGAATGGCGGTCGCCCGGGTGGGCAAGGATCTCCGCCTCCGGGATCACCCGCGCGAACGCGGCGATGCCCAGCATGACCGCCAGCACGGCCCATGGCAGCCAGCCGATCGGGACATGGTCGAACGCGTAGCCCAGCCCGACCACCATGACAATGAAGCCGATCGACCCCCACAGCCGGATGCGGCCGTAGGCATCGGTCCGCTCGCCCAGATGCGACAGCGTCATCGCCTCGACCAGCGGCAACGAGGCGCTCCAGAAAAAGCTCAGCGCTGCCATCACCGCGAACATCCACCAGAACGACGTTCCGAAGAACACCCCGCAGAACGCGACGACGCTGCCGACGGCGGCCAGTTGCACGATTTGTGTGCGCCGACCGGTGCGGTCGGCGACATGCCCCCAGACATTGGGCGCAAAAATCCGCATCACCTGCAGCAGCGACATCAATATGCCGATCTGGAAGGCGTTGAACGACAGCGATTGCAGATACAGCCCCCAGAAGGGCGAGATCGCGCCGACGAAGGCGAAGTAGAAGAAATAGAAACCGGACAGCCGCCAGTAGGGAACCGCGCTCATGCGCCGGCATTATCCACGAGGCCGGCCGGCGCCGCGCCGGAAAAAATCAGGGAATCCTGCTTGCGCCCCTGAAACGCTGGCCTACGCTGAAAACCTACCGGCAACACTGCGAGGAGAACATCATGATTCACACTTCCGTCGACATCAATCAGTACATCCGCGAACCCGCGACCGACCCCGATTTTCCCGATGCCCCCCTGGGGTGGAGCCGTGCCGAGGCGCAGGAAATCGCGCGCAACGAGAACCTCACGCTGACCGACGCCCATTGGGAAACCATACGTGCGCTCCAGCGCTATTACGCCCGCCACGACGACGGGACCCCGGTCAACCTGCGCGAGCTGCACGATGCGCTCGACGAGCACTTCCACGCGCAGGGCGGACTGAAGTATCTCTACACGCTGTTTCCCGGCGGCCCCATCGCGCAAAGCTGCCGGTTGGCCGGACTGAAGGCGCCCTTCATTGCCAGCGACCGCAGCTTCGGCAGCGTTGCCTGAGCCGTTTCTGCCGCCCGGCCTGCAGGCCGGGCTTGCTCATCGCCTGGAATCCCCACATACTCGGCGCATTCCATCGAAGCCGGGATTGCCCCATCTTGTCGTCCCCGTCCGCCGCCCAGCCGGTCGATTTGCAGGCCCTGAACCTTGAGGATGCGCGTGCGCTTCTGGAACACGACGCGCAAAACGGCGACCGCGAAGCCGGCGAATCCGCAACCCACTATTTGCAGCGCGTGATCGATGGCCTGTGCGACCTTTCGCTCAAGGATCCGCTGACCGGGCTGGGCAACCGCCGCCATTTCCATGCCGTACTCGGCCGCTCGATCGAAGCGGTCGCCCGCACCGGCGATTCGGTGCTGTTGCTCCTGCTCGACATCGATCACTTCAAGCGCATCAACGACACGCACGGCCACCACGCCGGCGATCAGGTGCTGCGCGCCATCGCCGCCTGCCTGGCGCGCTGCGTGCGCCCGATGGATACGGTTGCGCGCTACGGCGGCGAGGAATTCGCCCTCATCCTGCCGCACTGCCGGCCGGGCTTCGGCCTGGTCGTCGCCGAACGGGTCCGTGAAGCCATTGCCGCGCTTACGATTTCCGTGGCGCCCTTGCAGACGTTGCGGGCCACGGTCAGCGTCGGCGGCGCGTATGCCCCCGAGTGGGTACGCTCGACCGCCGAGCTGTGGATCGAACGCGCCGACCAGCAGCTCTACCGCGCCAAGGCCGAAGGGCGCAACCGGGTGTGCCTGGACCAGCCGCGCGAACTCGCGGTGAGCGCCGAGGAAAAAGGCCTGCTGTTCAGCCAGCTGGATCTTGACGAGCTGCCGCCCCCCGGCGTGCCCGCTCCCACCGCGCATCGGGTCAACGCATGAACGAAACTGTCACTCCTGCCGACCCGCAGCCTGTCGTCATGGCGCAGAACCCCATAGGCAAGGTCGTTGCCGTCACCAGCGGCAAGGGTGGCGTCGGCAAAACCTTCGTTTCGGCCAATCTCGCCGCCGCCCTTGCCCGGCGCGGCCTGCGGGTGCTGGTGCTCGACGCCGACCTCGGGCTCGCCAACCTCGACGTCGTCCTGAATCTCTATCCCAAGCTCACCCTGCACGACGTATTCACCGGCAAGGCCACGCTGGAGGAGGCCATCCTGCCCGCGCCAGGCGGCTTTTCGGTGCTGCTGGCGGGCTCTGGCATGGTCGAGTATTCACGGCTCACCCCCGAGGTGCGCAGCGAATTCCTGCGCGTGGTGCACAGCCTGGTGCCGCGCTACGACGTGGTTCTGCTGGATACCGGCGCGGGGATTTCGGACGTGGTGCTGTTCGCCGTGTCGCTGGCGTCCGAAGTCCTGATGGTGGCGACCCCCGAGCCGACCTCGCTGACCGACGCGTACGCCACGATCAAGGTGCTGGCCGGACAGCAACAGCGCGATCAGGTCCGCCTGATCGTCAACCAGACCAGCCGTGCCGGCTCGGGCCTCGCCATCACCCGGCAACTGCAACAGGTGCTCGACCGCTTCGTGGTCGGCGCGCTGGGACGGCCGTTCACCCTGGCGCATCTGGGCGACATTCCGGCCGACCCCGAGGTGCGGCAGGCCGTGATGCGCCGCCAGTTGCTGGTTAAGTCCCTGCCGGACAGCCCGGCCGCCACGGCCATCGCACAGATTGCGCACGCGCTGAAGGAAAAGCTGGCCGCCAAGTCCGGCTGAATATCCCTGACGTTTATCCGACTTCGGGCGCGTGCATGACCAGCGCCCGCACCCGCTCCGGTTCCAGACGCAGCAGCGCGCCGATCGCCCGATAGTCGTCCGGCAGCGCCGGGTTGTCCCAACCCTGCATTGAGTGCCGCGCCAGATTCACCGCCAGCATCACGTTCCTCACCCGGGTCGATTGCGCCTCGGCAGGGTCGAACAGGTTCAGCAGCAATTCCGGCAAGTGCCATTCGATCACCAGTTGCCGCTGCAACTCCACCCCGGTAAAGCCGAGCACCTGCCTTTGCGCATCCGCGCTGCGCAAATCGGGAGCGGCTTGCTGGCGCCGGCGGATTTCCAGCATCGGCCCAGGATTGAAACACCACATCAGCATTTCGGCCGAATGCGACAGCAGCGCCGATACCTGGACTTCTTCCGCATGCAGATCGTGCAGGCGCAACGCCCAGTCGAATGCGTAGTGCGCCGCGCGCTGAGCCCGCCGCACCGTGCGCAGCAGATGAATCAGCGCGTCCGCATGGCCGCGCAGCAGGTCTTCGGCGACGGGACGCGCCGGCAACTCTCGGAAGAACGTCTCCAGACCCAGCATCAGCAAGGTCTGCTTGACATCGACGAGTTCGTACGCCTGCCGCCTGCCCTTGCGCTGCTGCATATGGCGCAACAGCTTGACCGTCATCAGCGGATCGTCGGTCACCACGCCCGCCACCGTGCGGGCATTCAGCGCGTCTTCGTCCCCACGCAGGCGATCCAGCTCGCGCGCACTGTGTTTGAGCACCGGTATTTCGGCCTTGCCGAGCCAGTCGACCCAGCCTGCCAGGGTTTGAGGGCGATCCGACATTGCACCTCCTGTCGCGGTTTCGCTTCGTCTACAAAGTGTATCGGCCCCGAAACGGCTGGCTTGAGCCGACGTCGGGCAAGGTCAGGAGTAGTGGCCCCATGCACCCGGGCTGACGGATTGCGAACCGGAACGACGAACGTTTTGCGAATCCGCGACTCCCACCTCCGGATTCGATTCTTTCAAGGAGGATGGCATGAACCCTGCCCAACAGACCGCCGCGCTCGGCCAGAGCCTGTGGCTCGACAATCTCTCCCGCAGCCTGATTCACGACGGCATCCTGGCGCGGCACATTGCCGAGCACGGGATTAGCGGCGTGACTTCCAATCCGGCGATTTTCCAGAATGCGCTGGCGACGAGCCCCTGGTACGCCGACGATCTGGCGAAATTGCGAAGTAGCGAGCCGGACCTGGAGCGCCGTTTCGAGGCTCTGGCCATCCCGGACATCCAGGCCGCGTGCGACCTGCTCGACCCCGTGTACGAGCGCACCGGCGGACGCGATGGCTACGTCAGCCTGGAGGTTGCTCCCAGATGGGCATACGACGCCGGCAAAACCATCGAGGAAGCGCAGCGTCTGTCGGCAGCGGTGAACCGGCGCAATCTGCTCGTCAAGGTGCCAGGCACGCCGGAGGGCGTGACGGCATTCGAGGCGCTGACCACGCTCGGCATCAATGTGAACGTGACGCTGCTGTTCTCGCTGGCGCAGACGCAGGCCATCTTCGACGCCTACATCCGTGGCCTGGCCGCACGCGCGGCGGCGGGCGGCGATGTGCGCAAAAGCCGCGCGGTGGCGAGCCTGTTCCTGTCGCGCGTCGATACCCTGGTCGACGCGCAGCTGGCCGCCATCGGCACGCAGGAAGCGCTGGCCATGCAGGGCAAGGCGGCGGTGGCGATGGCGAAGCTGGCCTACCAACACTACCTCGCCACCTTCCACGGCGGGCCCTTCGCGGCCCTGCGCGCGCAGGGCGCCACGCCGCAGACGCTGCTGTGGGCCAGCACCGGCGTGAAGAATCCGGCTTACCGCGACCTCCTCTACGTGGAGCCGCTGATCGGCCCGGAAACGATCAACACCCTGCCGGACAAGACGCTCGCCGCGCTGGTCGAACACGGCAACGCCGCGGTCCGCGTGACCGAGGGCGTGGCCGAGGCGCAGGCGCAGTTCGACGACCTGTCGAGGCTTGGGATCGACATGGAGCATGTCGGCCAGAAGCTGCAAAAAGACGGCGTCGAGCTGTTCGAGACGGCGTTCCAGAAGCTTCTGCAGCAAACGGCCTGAGCCGCCGGGAAAACATCTTTTATGCCGCGCTAAAAAATCTTGAATGGACAGGCGCGCCTCACAGGCAGACGATGATTCTCCAGGCCGCCGAGGCGGCTTCCCCACAATGTCCGAAGGAGACACGCCATGACCTACACCCGCCTGCCGTCGCGCAATCTCGACAAGACCGCCGGACTCCTGCGCCCCGCCTGCGTGCTTCCCGACCGCGTCACGCTGGACAATCCCGCGCTCGACGTGATGACCGACTTCCGCCGCATGACCGCCTTCATCGCCACCCCCGGCGACACCATCGCCCAGGCGGAAGAACGCATGCACCGCCGCAAGGTGAAACTGCTGTTCGTGATGGATGGCGAGGACAAGGTGGCGGGGCTCATCACCAGCACCGACATCCAGGGCGAAAAGCCCTTGCAGGTCGTGCAGAGCCGTGGCATCCGCCGCGACGAGATCACGGTGGCAGACATCATGACGCCGGTCGACCGGCTGGAAGCCATCGACTATGACGATCTCGCCCACGCCCGTGTCGGCCATGTGCTGGAAACGCTGAAAGCACGCGGTCGCCAGCACGCCCTGGTGATCGAGCAGGTCGGCAACCGGCAGATGGTGCGCGGCCTGCTGTCGCTCACGCAATTGTGCAAGCAGCTCGGCGTGGTGGTGGAAACCGCCGAGATCGCGCATACCTTCACCGAAATCGAACAGCAACTGGCGCACGCCTGAGCCGCCTGCCCCTGCCGCAACGCCCGCCGCGCGCGGGCGTTTTCGTTTGCACCGAGGTTTCCGCACACGGCGTCCTGTGCTCAAATCCGCCTGCCGGCGCTCCGAGAGGTGTCGGCGGAGCGAGACACCCCGACCAAGCCATCATGAACATCACCGTCAGCGAACTCCTCGTCCGCTATCTGGAACGCCTGGGCATCGCCCCGATCTTTGGCATGCCCGGCGCGCACATCCTGCCGGTTTATGATCAGCTACAGGGCGCGCGCATGCGCACCGTGCTGGTCAAGCACGAACAGGGCGCCGCCTTCATGGCCTGCGGCTACGCTCGCATGGCAAACCGCCCCTCGGCCTGCATCGCCACCGCCGGCCCCGGTGCGACCAACCTCGTCACCGGCATCGCCAACGCCTACGCGGAGCGCCTGCCGGTGCTGGCGATTACCGGCGAAACCTCGACCTACATCTTCGGTCGTGGCGGTTTGCAAGAGAGCGCGGGCGACGGCGGCACCATCGACCAGGTCGCGCTGTTCAAGCCGATCACGCGCTACGCCCGGCGCATCGAACGCACCGACTATCTCGGCCAGGTACTGAATCAGGCCACGCAGGCGCTGCTCGGCCGCACGCCGGGGCCGGTGCTGTTGACGGTGCCCTACAACGTGCAGAAGGAAACGGTCGATGCGGACGTGCTCGATCAGGTGCACATTCCCGCGGCGGGGCCGGCGTCCGTGCCGCCGGCGGACGCGCTCGCCGAGCTGAGCCG
>JAIWOS010000191.1 GCA_020217265.1 Thiobacillus sp.
AAAGGCGCGCGAGCGGCCGCCCGCATCGATGACGCGGCGCAGGATCAGCGTGTCGTCTTCCACGGCGAAGCCGGCGGCGTCGAGCCAGCCGGCCAGCGCGGGCAAGGCGGCGATGTCGAATTCCGCCGCGATTTCGGCGCGTGCCGCACCCGGCCGCACCACGCCGCCTTCGGCGCGGTCGCCCAGCGCCAGCGCCAGCGCGTCGATGAGAATCGACTTGCCGGCGCCGGTTTCGCCGGTGAGCACGGTCAGCCCCGGTTCGAAATCGAGATCGACGGCTTCGGCCAGCAGGTAGTTGCGAATGGAAAGATGCCTGAGCATGGCCCGCTCAAAGTTTCTTGCCCCAGTGCAGCTTCTGCCGCAGCGTGTCGTAGTAGCTGTAGGAATGCGGATGCAGCAGGGTGACTGGGCGGCTGGCACGGGTGATCCACACGTGATCGCCGCTCATCAGATCGAAGTGAAGCTGGCCGTCGAAATGCACGCGTGCGTCGTCGGCATAGGTGAGGTTCAGCTCGATGCGCGAATGGCTGCTCACCACGATGGGCCGCGCCGACAGCGTGTGCGGACAGATCGGCACCAGCGCCACCGCTTCCAGCGTGGGATGCACGATGGGGCCGCCGGCCGACAGCGCATACGCCGTGGTGCCGGTGGGGCTGGTCACCACCAGCCCGTCGGCGCGCTGGCTGTAGACGAACTCGCTGTTGATCGCGATTTCCAGGTCGATCAGCCGGCCGGAGCCACCCTTGCCAACGACCACGTCGTTGAACGCGGTAGCCTCGAACACGCGTTCGCCGTTGCGGCGGATCTGGCCATTGAGCAGGATGCGCTCCTCGGCGACGTACTGGCCCGACAGGATTTCCGCCATCGCATCGAACATGTCGTCCACCGTGATGTCGGTGAGGAAGCCGAGCCGGCCCTGGTTGATGCCGATCAGCGGCGTGCTGTGCGACGCCAGTTCGCGCGCGATCGACAGCATGGTGCCGTCGCCGCCCATCACCGCCACCACGTCGGACTCGGCCGCCAGCTCGTGCAGATTGCGGTGCGGGCAGTCCTGGATGTTCAGCCGCTCGGCCGTCTGGCTGGCCAGCATCACCTCGTGGCCGCGCCCGCGCAGGAACTCGCCCAGCTTGCAGACGGAATCGTGCATCCCGGGATTGTCGTACTTGCCGACCAGGCCGACAGTGTGGAAAGGCGTTTGCATGGGCGTGGATTATAAGGGGCTCCCGGCCGGGTTTCGGGATTCGGCACGATTTACCCCTGCACGCCCACTGCCGCATTGCGGCGCCTTATAATTCATCCATGCTCACCGAGCGCGCCCAAATCCTGCTGAAGACCCTGGTCGAACGGTACATCGCCGAAGGCGAGCCGGTGGGTTCGCGCACGCTGTCACGACACTCTGGCCTCGATCTGTCGCCCGCCAGCATCAGGAACGTGATGGCCGACCTGGAGGAGATGGGCTTTGTCGCCAGCCCGCACACTTCGGCCGGCCGGGTGCCGACGCCGCGCGGCTACCGCTTCTTCGTAGACACCCTGCTCACCGTGCGGCCGCTTGCGCAGTTGGAAGTCTCCCAGCTCGAAAGCCAGCTTGCCCCCGCCGACCCGCAACGCCTGATCGCGCAGGCCTCGACGCTGCTGTCCGATCTCTCCCGCTTCGCCGGCCTGGTGATGACGCCGCGCCGCAACCCGGCCTTCCGCCAGATCGAGTTTCTCAGCCTGTCGGAAAAACGCATCCTGCTCATCATCGTGACGATGGAAGGAGAAGTGGAAAACCGCGTCATCCTCACCGACACGCCCTACTCCGCCTCGGCACTCACCGAGGCCGCGAACTATTTCAACCAGAACTTCGCCGGCCACCGCTTCGACCAGGTGCGCGCCAAACTGCGCGACGAGCTCGGCCGCATGCGCGACGACATTACGCGCCTGATGACCGCGGCGGTGGACGCCGGCAGCCAGGCGCTCGACGCCAGCCAGGACACCGTGGTGGTCTCGGGCAGCCGCAAGCTCCTGGACGTGGAAGAACTCTCCAGCAACATGGGCAACCTGCGCCGTCTGTTCGACGCCTTCGAGCAGAAGACCGGCCTTTTGCAGCTGCTCGACCAGTCGCGCAGCGCCGCCGGTGTGCAGATCTTCATCGGCGGCGAATCCGAGCTGCTGCCGCTGGACGAATGCAGCCTCGTCACCGCCCCCTATTCGGTCGACGGCCAGGTCGTGGGCACGCTCGGCGTCGTCGGCCCCACCCGCATGGCGTACGAACGCGTCGTTCCCATCGTCGACATCACCGCCAAACTATTATCGAGTGCGCTTTCGCATCACTGATGACCTATCTCACAGAACCCGGGTACACCCACGGACAGGCGAGCAAAACCGGCATCCTCCTGATCAATCTCGGCACGCCCGAAGCACCGACTGCGCAGGCGCTCAGGCCCTACCTCAAGCAATTCCTTTCCGATCCGCGGGTGGTGGAAATTCCGCGTGCGGTCTGGTGGCTGATCCTCAACGGCATCATCCTCAACACCCGGCCGAGAAAATCCGCCGAGAAGTACGCCGCGATCTGGACCGCCGACGGTTCTCCACTGAAGGTGCACACCGAAAAGCAGGCCAAGCTGCTCAAGGGCTGGCTCGGCGAGAAGGTCGCCTCACCCTTCCAGGTCGAGTACGCCATGCGTTATGGCGCGCCCTCCATTCCCGACACGCTCGCGCGGATGAAAGCCGATGGCTGCGACCGCATCCTGCTGCTGCCGGCCTACCCGCAGTACGCCGCATCGTCCACCGCCACCGCCTTCGACATGGCCTTCGGCTGGCTGCAGCAAACACGCAACCAGCCGGCGCTGCGCACCGTCAAGCACTACCACGACCACCCCGCCTACATTCAGGCGCTGGCCGCCAACATCCGCGACACCTGGCAAATGCACGGCCGCCCCGACGTGCTGCTGATGAGCTTTCACGGCGTGCCGAAATACACCCTGGATAAAGGCGACCCCTACCACTGCGAATGCCAGAAGACCGGGCGGCTGCTGGCCGAAGCGCTCGGGCTCGAAGCAAAGCAGTTCCGCATCACTTTCCAGTCGCGTTTCGGCAAGGCGGAGTGGCTGCAACCCTACACCGACAGGACGCTGGCTGCGCTTGGCCGGGAAGGGGTCGGGCGCGTCGATGTCGTCGCCCCGGGCTTCACCGCGGACTGCCTTGAGACGCTGGAGGAACTGGCGATGGAAGGCCGCGAAACCTTCCTCACCGCAGGTGGCCGGGAATTCCGCTACATCCCTGCGCTCAACGAACATCCGCAATGGATAGACGCGCTCGGCCGCATCGCCCTCGACAACCTGGGCGGCTGGGTGAGCGAAACCTGGGATCGCGAAGCCGAAGCGCACGCGCGCGAAGCGACCCGGACGCGCGCACTGCAAGCCGGTGCCAACCGATAAACCGCGCCCGGTTTTTTTTGTCGAACACCCCGCAAACCCGCGCTATATAAGCGTTTGCTTGTTGACAGTAGTTTTTGCCTACTGAATCATGCGGGCACCGCACGGGTAACCGAGAAACCCGTGTGCTTTTGATCGTGGCCTTTTCGTCAGGTAACCGAGAAACCTGGCCGCATTGGTCCAAACTGGTGTCGTGCACACCACCCAACTCAATCTCCTGGAGGAGTCTTATGACATTCAAGACCATCGCCCTGTCGCTTGCGGCTTTTGCGGGTTTCGGTCTGGCGAGCGCGTCCCACGCCGCCGACATGCACATTCAAGTGATTTCGTCGACCTGCATGTCCTGCCATGGCCCCGGCGGCAAGAGCCTCGGCGCCATTCCCAGCATCGCCGGCCTCGACAAGGATTACTTCGTCAAACAGATGAAGGACTTCAAGTCCGGCGCTCGTCAGGGCACCATCATGAAGCGTCACGCCGCCGGCTACACCGACGCTGAATACGAAGCCATGGGCGCGTACTTCGCGAGCCTGAAATAAGTGAGCGTAAGGGAGACATGAACATGACTTTGAATCGTCGCGATTTTCTGAAAGTTTCCGGCGCAGGTGCCGCGGTGGCCCTGACCGGCTGCGCCACCCAGTCCGCCCCCACCGTTGCCAAGGCCAACCCGCACGTCGTCGTGGTCGGCGCGGGCTTCGGCGGCGCCACCTGCGCGAAGTACCTGCGCAAATGGGGCCCGAATATCCAGGTCACCCTGGTCGAGCCGAACGACAAGTTCGTTTCCTGCCCGATGTCCAACTGGGTGCTCGGCGGCATGAAAACCATGGACGACATCACCCACGGTTACGACAATCTGCCCAAGCACGGCATCAAGATGGTCAAGGACTACGTGGTCGGCGTCGACACCTCGAACCGCGTGCTCAAGCTGAAATCCGGCGCCACGCTGAACTACGACCGCCTGGTGCTGGCGCCTGGCGTCGAAATCATGACCGACTTCGTCAAGGGCTTCAAAGAAGCCGAGGCCGCCGGCAAGGTGGTTCACGCCTGGAAAGCCGGCCCGCAGACCGCCCTGCTGCGCAAGCAGCTCGAGGCCATGCCCGACGGCGGCGTGTTCGTCATGTCGGTGCCCGCGGCGCCCTACCGCTGCCCGCCCGGACCTTACGAGCGCGCCTGCCTGGTCGCCAACTACTTCAAGAAGGCCAAGCCCAAGTCCAAGATCATCCTGCTCGACGGCAACCCCGATGTCGCCTCGAAGCCGGCCCTGTTCAAGGGTGTGTGGAACGACCAGTACAAGGGCATGATCGACTACCGCCCCAACAACCTGCCTTTCGCCGTGGACGGCAACAGCATGGTCGTCTCCACCGAATTCGACGACGTGAAGGGCGATGTGCTGAACGTGGTGCCGCGCCAGAAGGCGGGCCAGGTCTGCGAACTGGCCGGCGTGCGCAACGACAGCAACGGTATCTGGTGCGCGGTCAACCTGGCCACCTTCGAGTCGACTACCGTGCCCGGCGTCCACATCATCGGCGACTCGGTGCTGTCCAACCTGCCGAAATCCGGCCACATGGCGACCAACATGGCCAAGGTCTGCGCGGCAGCCATCGTCGAGTTGTTCGCGGGCCGCCAGCCCGACCCGATTCCGGTCGTCGCCAACACCTGCTACTCGGCCGTCTCCGACTCGCAGTCGGGCTATGTGGCCAACGTGTTCCGCTTCGACAAGGAAAAGGGCTACGTGTCGCAACCCGAGGGCGGCGCCACGGCCAAGGGCGACGACTTGAACTTTGCCTACAACGAGTCCTGGGCTCAAAACATCTGGGCTGAAGTGCTCGGCTGATCACTTTGACTCGGGCATGAAAACGGGGCTTCGGCCCCGTTTTTTATGCTGGGATTCCCAGCTCTGACGAACCAGCCTATAGCTGAAATCAAGGTGATTCATCACCTTTCGCCGCAAATCGTAACGGCAGACCACCCGAAGCGGACTTTCCCCTCACGTGTCGCTTGCTGCGCGAGATCGCGCACCGTTTGTCCGATTCGGTCGCGCGTCGTCGCATCGGCCAGGGTCAGGCCCGCGACCACGGGCGCCGCGATCTCGGTCATGAATGTCCAGTACTGCGCGGCGTCGGCGAATTCGACGACGCCGGAAATTTCGTTTTCCGCGACATTGCCAAGACCTGCCTGTCGATAGGCACGCGCCATGAGCCCCGGCTCGGCACAACGGAACAGGCCGGGCGCGCCTGGGGCTGCGGGCGGCAGCGCCACATTGGCCGCAATCGTTCGCATGATCGTGGTGGCCCAGGGGTTCTTCTCGGGCGCCCCCCAGACTGCCGCGCAGATGCGCGCGCCGGGTTTGGCGACGCGAACCATTTCGTCCAGGCTGACGCGCACATCGGGGAAGAACATGAATCCGAAACGGCACATGACCGCATCGAAGCTGTTGTCGCCGAAGGGCAGCGCACCGGCATCGCACTGCCGGGTTTCCACGTTTTCGATACCGCGCTGCCTTGCGTTGTCGGCAGCGACTTCGAGCATGGCATCGGAGAGGTCGGTGATGACGACCTTGCCCGCGGGCACCCGGCTCGCCGCTGTCAGGCCGGGTTCCCCGGTTCCGGCGGCGATGTCCAGCACCTGTGCGGCGGGCCCAAGCCGCGCGCCCTGGATGAGCGCCTCGCCCACCGGGGCGATCCAGCGCTGAACCAGCGCGTCCCATTTTTTCCATCCCGCCGAAAACGTGTCCCAGGTCTGGCGCTGCTGGTCCCGGATCTCTTCAAGTTGCGCGTCCATGGCATCTCCCTAAGCTTTCCCCGTAGCTAGGGTTATAGCATCTGCGGCATCGGGGAAAGATTTACCGGAGGACGGGCAGCCGGCTGAGGCGCAGCAGACGCAACGCCCGGCCAAATTCGGTGACGGCTCCCTGCTTCGAGCGTCGGGCTATTTCCTGTCCCGCTCGTACACCACGAAATCGAAATGCAGCGCATCGCCTTTTTCTCCCACCCGCGGCTCGCGCGACACCTCGCGGAACGCAGCGCGGTCGTAGTCGGGGAACCAGGCGTCACCCGCGGCCTCGACGTCCACTTCGGTCAGGTACAGGCGGTCGGCCAGCGGGATGGCCTGGGCGTAGAGTTCGGCGCCGCCGATGAAGAACAGCTCGTCGGCATCGCGGCACAGCTCGATGGCCGCTGGCAGTGAGCCGGCGACCTGGCACCCCGCCACATGAAAATCCGGGTTGCGCGTGATGACGATGTTGGCCCGTCCCGGCAAGGGGCGGCCCAGCGACTCGAAAGTTTTGCGTCCCATGAGGATGGGATGCCCCAGCGTGAGCGCCTTGAAATGCGCCAGGTCTTCGGGCAGCCGCCAGGGCAGCCGGTTCTCGACGCCGATGACGCGATTCTTCGCCAGCGCGGCGATGACACTGATGCGCGGCCGATTCTCCACGCTCACACCGCCACCGGCGCCTTGATCGCGGGGTGCGGATCGTAGCCTTCGAGCGTGAAATCGTCGAAACGGAAGGCGAAGATATCCTTCACCTCGGGATTCAGCCGCATCGTCGGCAGCGGCCGCAGCTCGCGGGACAGTTGCTCGCGCGCCTGGTCGAGGTGATTGAGGTAGAGATGCGCGTCGCCCAGGGTGTGGACGAAGTCGCCCGGCTTCAGGCCGGTGACCTGCGCCATCATCAGGGTGAGCAAGGCGTAGCTCGCGATGTTGAACGGCACGCCGAGGAAAATGTCGGCGCTGCGCTGATAGAGCTGGCACGAGAGCCTGCCGTCGGCGACGTAGAACTGGAAGAAGGCGTGGCACGGCGCCAGCGCCATGCGGTCGAGGTCGGCCACGTTCCAGGCCGAAACGATGATGCGGCGCGAATCGGGATTGGTCCTGAGCGTCTTCACCACTTCGCTGATCTGGTCGATGGTGCCGCCGTCGCGCGCCGGCCACGAGCGCCACTGGTGGCCGTACACGGGGCCCAGGTCGCCGTTTGCGTCCGCCCACTCGTCCCAGATACTGACGCCGTTTTCCTTGAGGTAGGCGATATTGGTGTCGCCCTTCAGGAACCACAGCAGTTCGTGAATGATCGAGCGCACATGGCACTTCTTGGTGGTGACGAGCGGAAAGCCCTCGGCGAGATTGAAACGCATCTGCCAGCCGAACACCGACAGCGTTCCGGTGCCGGTGCGGTCGTCTTTTTTCGTGCCGTGTTCCAGCACGTGGCGCATCAGGTCGAGATAGGCTTTCATGGTTTGACGGAAGGAGCGGCCGGCGCGGCCTGGAGGGTCGGATTATCGCCCAGAACGCCGGCATAGAAGCCGGTCAGCGTGGTCACAGGTGATGCGCCGTAGATGTCCCAGAAGGCGATCTCGAAGTCGACGTTGTCCTGCACCGCCAGCGCCAGACGGCGGAACTTGCGCTCGTCCTGCGCTTTCAGCCAGCCGACCAGCAGCATGGCCTGGCGATAGAACTCGTGGATGCCCAGATTCGACGCAGGTGCGCGGTGGCGCTTGCCGGGCGTGTCGCGCAAGGCCAGATTGACGCGGCGACCGGCCCGGATCGATTCGTAAACCTGCGCGTCGGTGGCGAACTCCGCGCCGCCACCCCCGGCGACGAGCGAAGCCCAGCCCTCGTGAAACCACACCGGCAGGGTGCTGTGGTAGTGGCCGATGCGCTGCCCCAGATGCAGATGCGCCAGTTCGTGCGTCAACAGCGCCGACAAGCGCCAGCTTTCCTTGCCGTCGAGATTGGGCGACAGGATGAGACGGTTGTCCGGCGCCACGGCGGCAGAGAGCTTGGGCGTAAGCACGTGGCGCCTGAAACAGGCATCGCTGCCGCACACGTAGACACGCGGCACCTGGGCGAACTTCAGATAATGCGCGGCTTCCACCCGTTCGATGGCGGCTGGCAGGGCCGCGGCGACGCGCGCGCCGTAATCCTCGTGGCCGGGCTCGACCCAGACGCGCGCATCCTGCGCGAGCGGCACGAAACCCTCGATGGGCTGCAGCGCGCGCGGGTCGCTCACGGTGAACGCGCAGCCGGACACGAGCGCCAGCGCGACGATCGACAGCCACCGTCTCATCGTGCCGCGTCGAGCAGTTGCCAGCGGCCGTCGACCAGGCCTTCGAGCGGCGCGTATTGCGTCTTGTAGGCCATCTTGCGGCTCTCGGCGATCCAGTACCCGAGGTAGAGATAAGGCAGTTCCAGCCGGCGCGCGAGTTCGATCTGCCACAGCACGCCGTACACACCGAGGCTGTCCTGCGCGCGCTCGGGATCGAAGAAAGTGTAGACGGCCGACAGGCCGTCATCGACCTGGTCGATCACCGAGATCATCGCCAGCGCGTCGCCGTCGCGGAATTCGACCATCACGCTCTCGACGTTGGACGACAGCAGGAACTGCGTGTACTGGTCGGGGCCGTCCCGGTCCATGCCGCCGCCGGCGTGGCGGCTGCCGAGATAGCGGCGATACAGCGCGTAGTGTTCTTCCCTGAAATCGAGTGGCAGAAAGCGCGCCGCGAGCGACCGGTTGCGCTTGAGGCAGCGGCGCTGGGTGCGGCTGGGCGCAAAGCGCGCGACGTCGACGCGCACCGGCACGCAGGCCCGGCACTGCTCGCAATGCGGCCGGTAGGTGAACTGGCCGCTGCGGCGGAAGCCGGCGCGGATCAAGGCGCTGTAGGCGTGGCGATCGATCAGATGGGTTGGGGTGGCGACCTGCGACCGCGCACGTTGCTGCGGCAGATAACTGCAATCGTAATGCGCGGTGAGGTAGAACTGGATGCGCTGGAACGGGGGTTCAGTCGGGTGCATCGAAACGCCACGGCCCGGGAAGATGCGGCAAGTTTACCAATTCCGCGACGCGTTCGACGAACGCCGCCCGCGGCAGCGTTTTTGCCCCCAGGCTGGCCAGATGCGGCGTTTCCATCTGGCAGTCGACGAGGCCGAAGTCCCAGCGCGCCAGTTGCCGGCAGAGCCGCACCAGGGCGACCTTGGAGGCGTCGCTTTCGCGGCTGAACATCGATTCGCCGTAGAACATGCGCCCGATCGCCACCCCGTAGAGTCCGCCGACCAGACGGCCGTCGCGCCAGCTCTCGATCGAGTGCGCGTAGCCGGCGTCGAACAGGCGCGTGTAGGCGGCGATCATCGCCGGCGAGATCCAGGTGCCGCCGGCGCCGGCGCGCGGCGCGGCGCACGCCTGCATCACCTCGACGAACGCCGTGTCCACCCGCAGCTCGAAGCCGCCATTGCGCAGGCGCTTGGCGAGCGAGCGCGTCACCCGCACCTCGGCGGGCGCCAGCACCATGCGCGGATCGGGGCTCCACCACAGGATCGGCTCGCCCGGGTTGAACCAGGGAAAGATGCCATGCCGGTAGGCGTCGAGCAGCCGCGGCAACGACAGGTCGCCGCCCATCGCCAGCAGGCCGTTGGGCTCGGCCAGCGCGGTTGCGGGCGGGGGAAAGGCGGAAGTCGTGGCGTACCGGACCGGCATGCCGCCATCTTAGCCGATAGAAAAAACGCTTGCCTTTTTACTCTGGTATATTATGATTTACATATCTTCAATGCTGTTATGAATTTTCCGGCCGGTGAAGTGCCCAGGGCGTGGCCAAGTCGCTCCGTATAATGCGGGCTCCGGGTCACGCACATGAACCTTCCCGCCAGGACAAGACAGCAGTGAAGCATGGCTAGCGCAAACAAAACGTTTCACCCCGCCGAGGCGGCATCGGCGTCACGAGCATCGATGCCACGCTTACCGACCCGGGCACGCATCCGGTGCCCGGCGTTTTCGGTGAAACCCGCGTTTGCCCGCGCCACGTGCAGCATGACGTTTGCGGCAGGTGCAACTTCTCTCCTGGGCCTGCCGTGCTGTAGCGTCCTCCTCTGGGGCGATTCATGAGCGGCTCTCCTGGACGACTCGTGAACGCCCCTTCTTTTTTGCCCTGTTTCCACTGCGGCCTGCCGGTGCCCGACGGCGCCGCCTACCCCGTCGAATACGAAGGCGAAACGCGCCAGACCTGCTGTCGCGGCTGCCAGGCGGTGGCGCAGACCATCATCGACAGCGGCCAGGGCGCCTACTACACGCACCGCACCGCGCTGCCCGCGACGCCGCAGCAGGCCGAAGCCGAACTCGCGCAGCTGGGCCTCTACGACCTGCCGGAAATCCAGGAAAGCTTCGTCCGCGTCGAAGCCGAAAACATCCGCGAAGCCGCGCTGATCCTGGAAAACATCGTCTGCGCCGCCTGCATCTGGCTGAACGAGCGCCACATCGCCGCGCTGCCCGGCGTGCTGTCGGTCGAGATCAACTACGCCACGCGCCGCGCGCGCGTGCGCTGGGATGCGAGCCGCATCCAGCTCTCGGCCATCCTCAAGGCCGTTGCCGACATTGGCTACATCGCCCACCCCTTCGACCCCGGCCGTTCGGACGACATCCACAAACGCGAGCGCAATACCGCGATCAAGCGGCTGGCGATCGCCGGGCTGGGCATGATGCAGGTGATGATGTACGCGCTGCCCACCTACACCGCCACCGACATGACGCCCGAGATTCGCCGCCTGATGAGCTGGGCGAGCCTCGTGCTCACCATCCCGGTGGTGCTGTATTCGGCGTGGCCATTCTTCCTCGGCGCGTGGCGCGACCTCAAGCGGCGCATGCTGGGCATGGACGTGCCGGTGGCGCTGGGCGTGGGCACGGCCTTCATCGCCAGCGTCTACAGCACCTTCTCCGGCCACGGCGAGGTGTACTACGACTCGGTCACCATGTTCATTTTCCTGCTGCTCACCGGGCGGTTTCTGGAAATGAACGCGCGCCGCCGCGCCGGCGCCGCGGTGGAAGAACTGGTGAAGCTGATCCCCGCGGCCACCACCCGCCTGCCCCGCTGGCCCGCCCGCGACGAGGAGCAGGTGCCGGTCGCGCGGCTCGCGGTCGGCGACCACATCCTGGTGCGGCCCGGCGAAACCCTGCCCGCCGACGGGGTGGTGGTCGACGGCGCAAGCGCGGTGTCGGAAGCCATGCTCACCGGCGAATCGCTGCCGGTGTCCAAAACCACGGGCGCGCACGTCGTCGGCGGCAGCCTCAACCAGGCGAGCCCGCTCGTCGTGCGGGTGGAGCGCCTGGGCGCCGACACGCGGCTGGCTGCCATCGTGCGTCTGCTCGACCGCGCGCAGAGCGAAAAGCCGCGCATCGGCCAGCTCGCCGACCGCGCCGCCGCCTGGTTCGTCGGCCTCCTGCTCGTCATCACCGCGCTGGTGGGCATCGCCTGGCTGCTCATCGACCCGTCGAAGGCGCTGTGGATCGTCGTCTCGGTGCTGGTCGTCACCTGCCCGTGCGCGCTGGGCCTTGCCACGCCCGCCGCGCTCACCACCGCCACCAGCCGGCTCACCCGGCTGGGCCTTTTGACCACCCGCGGCCACGCGTTGGAAACGCTGGCACGCGCCACCGACCTGGTGTTCGACAAGACCGGCACGCTCACCCAGGGGCGGCTGTCGGTGCATCGCGTCGTGCCTGTCGGCGACCGCGACGTCGCCCGCGTCGCCGCGCTGGCGGCCGCGCTGGAGGCTGGCTCCGAGCACCCCATCGCGCGGGCGCT
>JAIWOS010000105.1 GCA_020217265.1 Thiobacillus sp.
AGCAACGCCACTACGACCGCCAGCAACTTCATCCTTGCTGGGAACCAGGGCGCGGGCGACACCGGCGCGGGAGCGGTCTTCAGCAACCTTGGCAGCTTCGTCAAACAGGGCGGAGCCATCACCGAGATACGGACAAACCTCGACAACCAGGGCTTGGTGAAAGTCGATGCCGGCACACTGACGGTGACGTCGGCCTTTACCAACGGCGGTCAGATCGAGGTCGCCGCCGGCGCCACCTTCATGGGCAGCAACCCGATCTTTGTCAACGAAGGCACATTGGCGGGCCGTGGCAGCTATGCCACGCACGTTAACGGTGACATTGTAAACCGCGGTGCGATCATCCCAGGCACTGCGGGCACGACGGGCCTGCTGAGCTTCGTCGGCGATCTCGATCTCGACGAAGCAACGCCGGGTACTCTGAATTTCGATCTGGCCAGTCTGACGGATTTCGATGTCATTGCGGTGAGTGACGACGTCACGCTGGGCGGTGGAATCGTTGTGTCGAATGCGGGCTACAATGCCGTGATCGGCGACCGCTTTGTTGTGCTTACCTTTGACCAGCGGGTGGGGGGGGCGACTTTCACGGGATTGACGACGCAGGGCTTCGGCGCTGGGGTGGCGTTCAATGTGATTTACAACTTACATGACGTGACACTGGAGGTGGCCGCGGTTCCCGAACCCGAAACCTGGGGTATGCTGTTGGCGGGGCTGGGGATGGTAGGTGTTGCAGTGCGTCGCCGCCGCTTGCGCATGGCTTGATCGGGCGCCACCTCCTCGCGTACTGCTGTACGGAGGAATTGGGTACGGAGTTATGTTGCGCCTCAAACCTCGGGGCGCGAGGGCGATCGGAGCGCGTCAAGGCGCTCCGATCATTCCTGCTCGATTTCCAGGATCGCCAGGCTGATCTGCTGTCCCAAATTGGGGTCCCACTCGGGCCAGTTGCGGTAGGCCTTGAGCTTCTCGGCGATCACCGGCTTCATTTCGTAGTCGCTCTTGCCTTCGTCGTACATGCGGCGCACTTCGTTCATTAACGTGCCGAACCACGCCTTCTGGTCTTCCACGAGCGTGCGGTCGCCGCTCTTGCCGTGGCCGGGGATGTAGAGCCTGGCATCGATCGCGAGCGCGCGGTCGGTGGCTTTCATCACGCCTTTGAAGGTGCCGTCGCGCAGGTTCATCACCTGACGGCTGAGCACGTTGTCGCCGGTGAACAGCACGCGGTCCTCGACCAGTTCGATCATCAGGTCGGTCTTGCTGTGCGCGTCGGTCGAGGAATGGATGCGGAAGGTCTTGCCGCCGATCCGGAATTCCTGGCCGTCGGCGGCCTCAACCGTGGGAATCGCGGCGCGGGTGCCGTCGGTGTAGCCCCGTGTCCTGTCCGACATCAGCTTGATCCAGAAGGCGTCGGCACCTTCGCGGGCCTTCCTGATCATGTCGGGGTGCGCGATGAGGGTGGCGCCCGGCCAGGCGTCGAGTATCGCCTGGTTGCCCAGCCAGTGGTCGCCGTGCACGTGGGTGTTGAAGACGTGAGTGACGGGCAGCCGGGTGGATTTCTTCAGTTGTGCTACGACCATGCGGCCGGCCTGCAGGCTGGAGCCGGGGTCGATCACCACCACGCCGTCCTGCGTGATGACCCAGGCGGGATTGTTCATGAAACCCTGGTTCTTCACCGAAGGCACGCCCTGCGGGCCGTGGATGACGTGGATGCCAGCGGCGACCTGCTGGGCGGGGTAGGCGCGCACGGTATCTTTGGGGCCGGCGAGTGCGGCGGTGCTGAGGGCAAGGGCGACGAACAGGGGGACGAGGCGCATGGAAGTCTCCTGGGAGGGTGTTGTGGAGGTGAACTTACACCTGGCAGCGTGACGGGGTAATGGTCGGAATGCGCTACCACCATTTCTCGAAAATGATGCGGCTCATGGGCACGCCCAGATCGTGCAGCAGCGTGCTCATGTCCTCGACCATGCCCTTGGGGCCGCACAGGTAGTAGAGCGTGTCGTCGGGCACGTCGAGCGCATGCAGCTTGACCGGATCGATACGGCCGGTGAGGCCGTGCCAGTCCGGATCGGGCTGGGTGACGGTGAGGCTCACGTGAAGGTTTTCGTGGGTGTGTGCGGCGGCCAGAAGTTCGTCGCGAAACAGGATTTCGCGACTGTCCGACACGCTGTAGAGCAGGTGCACCCGGGTGGGCAGTCCCGCGTCGCGCACATGGCGGAAGATGGAGAGGAGCGGCGTGACGCCCACGCCGCCGCCGATCAGCACCACGTTGTCGCTCATTTCCGGCAGGTACACGAACGGTCCCTGGCCCTGCGACACGCGCAGCGTGTCGCCGATGGCTGCGTGTTCGTGCACCCAGCGCGCCACCGGATGCTTAGTGCTGGCCTTGATCGCCAGTTCGATCTCGCCGCCGTGGCGCGGCGAGGTGGTGATCGAATAGCCGCTGGTGTGCGCGACGCCGTCGATTGTCACGCCAAGATCGACCCATTGCCCCGGCAAAAAACGGAAGGCGGGATCGTCAATGCGCAGGCGCAATACGCGAATGCTGGGCGTGGCGGCGACCAGTGCCGTCACGCGCGCGTCGAAAATCTGCAAGATTCAGTCCTGTTCTGTTTCCGGATCGAAGGCCAGCGAGGCCGAGTTGATGCAGTAGCGCATGCCGGTGGGGGCGGGGCCGTCGGGAAAAACGTGGCCCAGATGCGAGCCGCATTTGCTGCATAGCGCTTCGGTGCGGACCATGCCGTGGCTGGTGTCGGTTTTTTCCGTTACCGTGCCGGCCGCGATCGCCTGGGTGAAACTCGGCCAGCCGGTTCCCGAATCGAACTTGCTGCCGGACGCGAACAGGGGCTCGCCGCAGGCCGCGCAGCGGTAGACGCCGCGCGCGTGGTGATCCCAGTACTGCCCGCTGAAGGCGCGTTCGGTTCCTTTTTCGCGCAGGATGCGGTACTGCTCCGGGCTCAGCGCGGCGCGCCATTCGGCTTCGGTTTTGTTGGTCATGGCAATCTCCGTTCGTTTTTTGCTGAAGTGTACCCGCAAGCCCGGTTCCGGGTGCGAGGCCCGTATTCTTGTAGGGCTGCCCATGGTGGCCAGGCGGGCGAACGTGCATTTCGTGGCGATCAAGTGATTGACAGCGCAATGGGGGGAGGTTTAATCTCCGTTCAGTTATTAGACTAAGTCTAAAAACTTCCTTCATCCATCTCCCCGGTAATTGCCGGGGGATGAATATCAATGCCGCAAGGCGTGTTCATGTAAACCAAGGAGATCAGGTTATGCAACTTAAAGGTTCGAAAACCGAAGAACATCTGAAAGCCGCGTTCGCGGGCGAATCGCAGGCCAACCGCCGCTACCTCTACTTCGCAGCCAAGGCCGACGTGGAAGGCTACAACGACGTTGCCGCCGTGTTCCGCTCGACCGCTGAAGGCGAAACCGGCCACGCCCACGGCCACCTGGAATACCTGGAAAAGTGCGGCGACCCCGCCACCGGCATGGCCTTCGGCCCCACTGCCGACAACCTGAAGACCGCCATCGCGGGCGAAACCCACGAGTACACCGACATGTACCCGGGCATGGCCAAGGATGCGCGCGCCGAAGGCTTCGACGAAATCGCCGACTGGTTCGAGACGCTGGCCAAGGCCGAGCGCAGCCACGCCAACAAATTCCAGAAAACCCTGGACAGCCTGGGCGCCTGATTTAGCCTATGCTTAAAAGCGGGTCGCGTGCGGCCCGCTTTTTTTGAACCCGCATTTCAATTTATACCAAGTCTAAATGGAGCACGCATGAGCACCCGCGAAGGTAGCCTCGAAGCCCCCACCCGCCACCCGCTCGACTGGAAAAACCCCGATTTCTACAACGAGGACAAGCTCAATCACGAGCTCGAACGCATCTTCGACATCTGCCACGGCTGTCGCCGCTGCGTCTCGCTGTGCACGGCCTTCCCCACGCTGTTCGATCTGGTCGACGAATCGCCCACGATGGAAGTGGATGGCGTCGAGAAAAAGGACTACTGGAAAGTGGTCGACGAATGCTACCTGTGCGACCTGTGCTACATGACCAAGTGCCCCTACGTGCCGCCGCATCCGTGGAACCTGGATTTCCCGCATACCATGCTGCGCGCCAAGGCCATCAAGTTCAAGAAAGGCGAGACGACCTTCCGCGACAAGCTGCTCTCAAGCACCGACGCGATGGGCAAGCTCGCCTCGATCCCGGTTGTCGTGCAGGCGGTGAACGCCTCGCTGAAGAGCGCGCCCATCCGCAAGCTGCTCGACAAGAACCTGGGCATCCACGCCGACCGCATCCTGCCCGAGTACGACAGCGCGAAATTCCGCGCCACCGCCAAACCCGATGGCAGCTTCCCGGTCCGGGCGGGCGAGAAAACGCCGGGCAAGGTCGCGATCTACGCCACCTGCTACGTGAACTACAACGAGCCCGGCATCGGCCACGATCTCCTGAAGATTCTGGCGCACAACGAAATTCCCGCCGTGCTCGTCGACAAGGAAGCCTGCTGCGGCATGCCCAAGCTCGAGCTGGGGGACCTCGAAGCCGTGCAGAAACTGAAGGAAACCAATATCCCCCACCTGGCGAAACTGGCGCGCGAGGGCTACGCCATTCTCACCGCCGTGCCCTCGTGCACGCTGATGTACAAGCAGGAACTGCCGCTCATGTTCCCCGACGATGCCGACGTGCAGGCAGTCAAGGAAGCCATGTGGGATCCGTTCGAGTACCTGATGGCGAGGAACGCCGACGGCCTGCTCAAGTCCGACTTCAAGAAACCGCTCGGCAAGGTGTCGTACCACGTGCCGTGCCACCAGCGCGTGCAGAACATCGGCAACAAGACGCGCGACGCGCTGCAGCTGGCGGGCGCCGACGTGCACATGGTCGAACGCTGCTCCGGCCACGACGGCACCTGGGGCGTGAAGACCGAGTGGTTCGCCAAGTCGATGAAGATCGGCAAGCCCGTGTTCCGCCAGATGGCCGAACCGCAGCCGGACTATGTCAGCTCGGACTGCGCGATCGCCGCGCGCCACATCCTGCAGGGCATGGGCGAGGGCGCCACTGCCGAGAAGCAGCACCCGATCACGCTCATGCGTATTGCCTACGGCCTGTAATCCCGAACGAGAAAGGAGAAGTTTCATGCCGCACATCACCCGCGACAGCCTGATGACCCTGGAGAGCTATGCCAAGGTGCGCGCCAGCCTGCGTGCCGAGATCATTGCGCACAAGAAAAACCGTTTCCTCATGCTGGGCGAGCACATCAGCCTGCATTTCGAGGACGAGAAGACCATGCGTTACCAGATCCAGGAGATGCTGCGCGCCGAACGCACCTTCGAGGAATCGGGCATCCAGGACGAGCTCGACGCCTACAATCCGCTGGTGCCGGACGGCACCAACTGGAAGGCGACGATGATGATCGAATACCCCGACCCGGATCAGCGCAAGGTCGAGCTTGCCAGGCTGAAGGGAGTGGAAGACAAGATCTGGATGCAGGTTGCCGAGCAGCCCCGGGTGTTTGCGATCGCCGACGAGGACATGGAGCGCGAGAACGAGGAAAAGACCTCCTCGGTGCACTTCCTGCGCTTCGAGCTCGATCCGACTTCGATCGCGGCCGCCAAGGCGGGCAGCCCGATCCGCATCGGCATCGAGCATCCCGCGTATCCGGTGGCATCGATGACGCTGCCCGAGAACATCCGCGCCGCGCTGGTTCTCGATCTGGCCTGAGCGGAGACGTCATGCTGGACCAGGTACTCATCGATCAGGTCAGGCGCAGGCTCGATGCCAGCGGCCTGCCGCTGACGGTGGAACTGTGGAACGGCGAAGCGGCCGGCGTGCCGCCGGACGACGCGCGGGTGCGCGTAAAGGTCAATTCGCGCGCCACCCTCAAGGCACTGGCCAACCCCAGCCTGGGTGCGCTCGCGCGCGCCTACGTCAACGGCGCGCTCGACCTCGACGGCGACGCGCGCGACATCCTGGCGCTCGGCAACGCCCTCTGCTCGGCCGATGCCTGCAAGCCGGCCCGGGGTTCGGCCGGCTGGAAGTGGTGGCGCCACACGCGCAGCAACGACCGCAGGAACATCCAGTACCACTACGACGTCTCCAACGCGTTCTATGGCCTCTGGCTCGATGCCGAACGCGTCTACTCCTGCGCCTATTTCCGTGAGCCGGGGATGACGCTCGACGACGCGCAGCGCGCCAAGCTCGACCACATCAGCCGCAAGCTCGCACTCAAGCCCGGTGAGCGCTTCCTCGACATCGGCTGCGGCTGGGGCGGCCTGATCCTGCATGCGGCACGGAATTTTGGCGTGCGGGCCGTGGGCATTACGCTGTCCGACGATCAGCATGCCTATGCCAGCGCGCGCGTGCGCGAGCTCGGCCTGGAAGGGCAGGTCGAGGTGCGCAAGATGGACTACCGCGACGTGCCCGAAGCCGGCGGCTACGACAAGATCGCCAGCGTCGGCATGTTCGAGCATGTGGGGCGCGTCAATCTGCAAACCTATTTCGCCAAGATTCACAGCCTGTTGAGACCCGGAGGACTGGTGCTAAACCACGGCATCACGGCTGCGGCGCTGAAATCGCAGGGGCTGGGCAGTGGCATCTCCGAGTTCGTCGACGAGTATGTTTTCCCGGGCGGCGAACTCGTGCACGTCTCCGAAGTCTTCGCAGGCGCGACGGCCGGCGGCCTCGAATGTCTGGACGCCGAGAACCTGCGCCCGCACTACGCTACGACCTTGTGGCACTGGGTCACGCGGCTCGAGGCCCAGGCCGCACGCGCCATCGAACTCATCGGCGAGGAGAAGTACCGCATCTGGCGCATCTACATGGCGGGTTCCGCCCACGCCTTCGAGCGCGGCTGGCTGGAGCTGTGGCAGGTGCTTGCCGGCAAGGCCGTCGACGCGCGCCAGCCGGACTATCCCTACACGCGCGCATACATGTACGCAGACCAGGCGGCGGCATAGCCAGCCCGCAACCGAACCCCTACAATGCCGGGCATGAAAATCCTGCCTGCCCTGCTGCTCTGCCTGCCCCTGGCCGCCCAGGCCGAATGGGGCGACTTCGATTACGAGTTCGAACAGGACAAACCCTGGGTCGAAACCGCCGCACAACTGCCGCCGTATCCCAAAGCCGAAAACCTGTTGCCTTTCGACGTGTCGTCCGCGACGCGCAACCGCTTCCTCGTCGATGCGGCGTCGATCGGCGTCGGCGCCGACAAGGTGGTGCGCTACACCGTGGTGATCGAAGCGGCGGGTGGGGCGAAGAACGTGTCGTTCGAAGGCTTGCGCTGCGCGACGGGCGAGCGCAGGCTGTACGCCTACGGCCATCCCGACGGCAGCTGGTCGAAGGCGAGAAACGCCGGCTGGGAAGCGGTCCAGTTCCGTTCCCTGCTGTCGTATCAGAAAGCCTTGTACGAGGATTATTTCTGCCGCGACGGCCTGACCGTGAAAGACGCCGCCGAAGCCGTGCACAACCTGAAGCGGGCGGCGCGATGAGCCACTCGGTCGTACATCACGCGCGGCGCCTCGTCGTCAAGGTCGGTTCCAGCCTCGTCACGGCCGAAGGGCGCGGACTCGATCACGCGGCGCTCGCGCGCTGGGCGGAGCAGATCGCCGCGCTGGTCGATCAGGGACGGGAAGTGGTGCTGGTGTCCTCGGGCGCCATCGCCGAGGGGGTCGCGCGCCTGGGCTGGAAGAAGCGGCCGCGTGCGGTGAACGAGCTGCAGGCCGCCGCCGCGGTGGGCCAGATGGGTCTGGTGCAGGCTTACGAATCGATATTCCGCACCCACAATCTCCGCGCCGCGCAGGTGCTGCTCACGCACGAGGACCTCGCCGACCGCACGCGCTATCTCAACGCGCGCTCCACCTTGCGCACCCTGCTGACGCTGCGCGTGGTTCCCATCATCAACGAGAACGACACGGTCGCCACCGACGAAATCCGCCTCGGCGACAACGACACGCTGGGCGCGCTGGTCACCAACCTCATCGAAGCCGATTGCCTCGTCATCCTCACCGACCAGCCCGGCCTGTATACCGCCGACCCGCGCAAGCATTCCGACGCCACGCTGGTGATGGACGCGCACGCCGGCGATCCGGAACTCGAGCGCATGGCAGGCGGCGCCGGCAGCAGCGTGGGCACCGGCGGCATGCTCACCAAGATTCTCGCTGCCAAGCGTGCGGCAAGGAGCGGCGCGCACACGGTCATCTGCAGCGGACGCGAGGAGCGCGTGCTGCTGCGGCTGGCGGCGGGCGAAGCCATCGGCAGCCAGCTGGTGGCGCGGCAGGCGCCGCTGGCCGCGCGCCGGCAGTGGCTTGCGGATCACCTGCAATTGCGCGGCGGCGTGGTGCTCGACGACGGCGCGGTGCGCGCGCTCGTGGAAGACGGCAAGAGCCTGCTGCCGGTCGGGGTGAAAGGCATCACGGGCGAATTCGACCGCGGCGAGGTGGTTGCGGTGGTCGATGCGGCAGGGCGGGAAGTCGCCCGCGGCCTTGCCAATTACAGCGCCGGCGAGGCGCGTCGCATCGCCGGCAAGCCCAGCAGCGCCATCGAGGCCGAGCTCGGCTACGTGGACGAGCCGGAACTCATCCACCGCGACAACCTGGTGGTGCTTGCGTGAGCACCACGCTGGACCTGATGCGCCACGGCGAACCCGTGGGCGGCCGCAAATATCGCGGGCAGATCGACGACCCGCTGTCGGAGAAGGGGTGGGCCGAGATGCGCGCGGCGCTGGGCGACGCCGCCCCCTGGTCGCGCATCGTCTCCTCGCCGCTGGCGCGCTGCCGTGACTTCGCCGAATCACTGGCCGTGCGCCACGCCTTGCCGCTGAGTTTCGATGCCCGCCTGGCGGAAGTGGGGTTCGGCGAATGGGAAGGGCTCTCGGCCGCCGAGATCGAGGCGCGCTGGCCGGGCGCGGTGACGCGCCTGAAGATCGACCCGGTCGGCGCCCGTCCGGTGGGCGCGGAAGCGCTCGATGCCTTCCATGCGCGCGTCAGCGCGGCACTCGCCGGCCTTGTGCGCGCGCACGCGGACGAGCACCTGCTGCTCGTCGGCCATGCCGGCGTCACCCGCATGGCCCTGGCCTGGGCCCTGCAGATTCCGTTGGCGAACGCCTACCGCATCGAGGTGGCGAGCGCCTCGCTCACCCGCCTGCGCTTCGACGCCGACCGCGCGAGCCTGGTCTTTCACGGTCGCGCCCGGCTGCCCGCGTGATCCGACGCATCCTGCTGGCGCTGCTGCTGGCGCTGCCGGTGCAGGCGGCAGGCATGCGTGTCGTGGACGACGCGGGGCAGGCGATCGAACTTGCCCGCCAGCCGCAACGCATCGTTTCGCTCACGCCGCACCTCACCGAGCTGCTCTACGCCGTGGGCGCGGGCGCGCAGGTGGTCGGCGTGGACAGCGCGAGCGACTATCCCGATGCGGCACGTGCGCTGCCGCGCATTGGCGACTACAGCCGCATCAACCTCGAGCGCATCCTGGCCTTGAAGCCCGACCTGATCGTGGCCTGGGTGAGCGGCAATCGCGCGGCCGATCTTCATGGCGTGGCGCAACTCGGCATCCCGGTGCTGCGCACCGAGGCGAGGAAACTCGACGACGTGGCGCGCCTGCTGCGGCTGCTGGGTCGTGTGACCGGCCACGCGGCGACCGGGGCGGCCGCGGCGCAGGATTACGCGCGCCGACTGGAAGCGTTGAAGCGGCGCTACGCGCGCGAGCAGGCGGTGGCGGTGTTCTACCAGGTGTGGGACCGGCCGCTGATGAGCGTGGGCGGCCGGCACTGGATCGGCGAGGCGCTGGCCGTGTGTGGCGGGCGGAACGTGTTTTCGGAACTCGATGCGGTGGCGCCGGTGGTGACGCGCGAGGCGGTATTGCGGCGCACGCCGGCGCTGATCGTCAGCGGCAGCGACGCCCCCGACGTGCGCGCAGCCTGGCAGCGTTTCGACGCGTTGCCGGCGGTGAGGCGGCATGCGTTCGTCACGGTTGATGCAAACCGGCTGCATCGCGCCACGCCGCGCCTGATCGAAGGCGTGACGGCCTTGTGCGAAGCCCTGCGGCCTTATCGGTGACGCGTGTCGCCCGGTTTGCGGTTGGGGCAGTTTTCCTTCACGCAGTCGGCGTAAATCTGCAGGGAGTGGTCGTGAATGGTGAAGCCGCGCTCCTTGGCGATGCGCTGCTGGCGTTTTTCGATTTCGGCGTCGAAGAATTCCTCGACCTTGCCGCATTGCAGGCAGACGAGATGGTCGTGGTGGTCGCCCTGGTTGAGCTCGAACACCGCCTTGTCGCTGTCGAAATGGTGGCGCATCAGAAGCCCGGCCTGCTCGAATTGGGTGAGCACGCGGTAGACCGTGGCCAGTCCGATGTCCTGGCCCTCGTCGGACAGCAGGCGATACACTTCCTCGGCCGTCATGTGCCGCTTGTCGCTCTGCTCGAACAGGTCGAGGATCTTCAGGCGCGGCAGCGTGGCCTTGAGGCCGATGCTCTTGAGGTCGGACGGATTGCTCACGCGAGGCTCCGGAACGATAACGCGAATACGTTATGATACGTGCTTTCCCAACCGTCTAAACCCTACTGGTTTCCGGGCCATGCGCCGATTTCTGCTCCCCGTTCTGCTCCCCGTTCTGCTCCCCGTTCTGCTCGTCGGCTGTTCGACCGCCAAGCTCGGCCCTCACCGCATCGACGTCCAGCAGGGCAACGCGCTCGATCAGGAAAACGTCGCGCGCCTGAAACCGGGGCTGAACCGCTCGCAAGTGCGTTTTCTGTTGGGCACGCCGCTGGTGGTCGACCCTTTCCGCACCGATCGCTGGGATTACGTGTACGTGTATTACAAGGCAGGCCGGCTCGCCGAGCAGAAGCGCATCACGCTTTTCTTCGAAGGCGACACCCTGGCGCGCATCGAAGGCGACCTGCCCGAGCCTGCTGCCCCGACGCCCAAGGTGCCAACGCCCGCGCCTAACCCGGCGCCAACATCGGGGGCAGTCCCCACGCCCGTTGCGGCGCCTGTGTCGGCGACACCCGGGAGCGAGAAGCCGGCGCCAGCGGTAACAAAACCCACCTCACCCGCAGTGGCGACGATTCCCGCCAAGGCCCAGATGGACGCGGCGCCGCAGCCTGCTTCCGGTGCGCCGGTGGCGGCCAGTCCTGCTCCCGCAGTCAAGTCGGGCCCGGCTGTGGCGAAAGCCGAACCTGCGGCGAACCCTCGGCCTGCCGAGTCGCCCAAACCCGCTGCGGCCGAATCCATCCCTGCGAGCAGCGTCGTGCCTCCGCTTGCTAGCCCCAAAAACGTGCCTGCCTACGTCGATCCGCACCCGCCGGCGGAGCCGGCGCTGCAGGCCGAGACGGACGTCGAACGCATCCGGCCCGACGTGATTCCGCCGTTCCCGGAGCCTAACCAGCCCGCCGCCAGCGACGATGCGGTGTTGAAGGCCGTCAACGACTGGGCCCATGCCTGGTCGGCGCGCGACGATGAAAAATACCTTGCTGCCTACGATGCGTCCTTTGTGCCGCAGGGTGGCGGCAGCCGCGCGGAGTGGGAGAAACGCCGCCGGCTGTTGCTGGGGGTGGCCAAGAACATCGAACTGAAAGTCGATTCGCCGTCGGTGGAGCGGGCGGACGACGGCACGGTCACGGTCACCTTCAATCAGTTCTACCGCTCCGACAGCTATCGTGACGCGGTGGTCAAGCAGCTGCGCATGGTCGAGCGCGGCGGCCGCTGGCTGATCGTCGAGGAAAAGGTGCTCTCGACCCTGCGCGGAGTGAAACCATGAGCGTGCGCATTGCCCTGGCCGGCGTGTCGGGCCGCATGGGCCGCGCCTTGCTGGAATCGGTGGCGGCCGACGCCGATTGCGTGCTGCATGCGGCAATCGACCGCGCCGGCAGCCCGCTGCTGGGGCAGGACGCCCTCGCGGCGCTCGGCGGCGCGAGCGGCGTGCGGGTGACGGATCAGG
>JAIWOS010000106.1 GCA_020217265.1 Thiobacillus sp.
CCCGGCGGCTCGTCAGGCGGCGCGGCGGCGGGCGTCGCCGCGCGCATGGCACCCGCCGCCATCGGCACCGGTCCCGGCGGCTCGATCCGCCAGCCGGCGGCGTTTACCGGCATCACGGGTCTCAAGCCCACCTACGGCCTGGTGTCGCGTTACGGCATGATCGCGTTCGCCTCCAGCCTCGACCAGGCCGGGCCGATGGCGAAATCCGCCGAAGACTGCGCGCTGCTGCTGAACGTGATGACCGGCTTCGACCCCAACGATTCGACCAGCCTCGAACGCGACAAGGAGAACTACGCGCGCGACCTCGAGCAGCCGCTCGCCGGCCTGCGCGTCGGCCTGCCGCGCGAATTCTTCGCCGAAGGCCTCGACAACGAAGTCGCCACTGCCGTCGAAGCCGCCGTCGCCGAACTCAAAAAGCTCGGCGCGACGACCGTCGAAGTCTCGCTCGCCAACGCCAAACTCGCGATTCCCGTCTACTACGTGCTCGCGCCGGCCGAAGCCTCGTCCAACCTGTCGCGCTTCGACGGCGTGCGCTACGGCTACCGCGCGCCCGCATACGCCGATCTCAACGACATGTACGCCAAGACCCGCGCGCAGGGCTTCGGCGCCGAGGTCAAGCGCCGCATCCTCATCGGCACCTACGTGCTCTCCCACGGCTACTACGACGCCTACTACCTGCAGGCGCAGAAAATCCGCCGCCTGATCGCCGACGACTTTGCCGAGGCCTTCAAGGTGTGCGACGTGATCCTCGGCCCCACCGCGCCGGGCACCGCGTTCAGGCTGGGCGAAAAATCCGACGACCCGGTGGAGATGTATCTCAACGACCTTTACACCATTCCCGCCAACCTCGCGGGCCTGCCCGGCATGAGCCTGCCGTGCGGCTTCGACTCGCAGAATCTGCCCATCGGCCTGCAACTCGTCGGCAATTATTTTTCCGAGGCGAAGATGCTCAACGTCGCGCACCAGTACCAGCGTGCCACCGACTGGCACGCCTGCCGTCCGGAGGGCCTGCAATGAAGTGGGAGACCGTCATCGGGCTGGAAGTCCACACCCAGCTCGCCACGAAGTCGAAAATCTTCTCCGGCAGCAGCACCGCTTTCGGCGCCGCGCCCAACACCCAGGCCAGCGCGGTCGATATTGCGCTGCCCGGCGTGCTGCCGGTGCTGAACAAGGGCGCTGTGGAATGTGCGATCAAATTCGGTCTCGCCATCGGCGCGACGCTCAACCGCGTCAACGTCTTCGACCGCAAGAACTACTTCTACCCCGATCTCCCCAAGGGCTACCAGATCAGCCAGCTGGCCAAACCCATTGTCGAGGGCGGTTCACTCAAGATCGTGGTCGACGGCGAGGAGAAAACCATCCGCCTCACCCGCGCGCACATGGAGGAAGACGCCGGCAAGTCGCTGCACGAGGATTTCCACGGCATGAGCGGCATCGATCTGAACCGCGCCGGCACGCCGCTGCTGGAAATCGTCTCCGAGCCCGACATGCGTTCCTCCGCCGAGGCCGTGGCCTACGCGCGCGCGTTGCACACGCTGGTGACCTGGATCGGCATCTGCGACGGCAACATGATGGAGGGCAGCTTCCGCGTCGACGCCAACGTCTCGGTGCGGCGTCCCGGCGCGCCCTTCGGCACCCGCCGCGAAATCAAGAACCTCAACTCGTTCAAGTTCCTGCAGCAGGCCATTGATTACGAAGTCCGCTGGCAGATCGAGACGCTGGAAGACGGCGGACGCATCGAGCAAGCCACGGTGCTGTTCGACCCCGACACCGGCGAGACGCGCATGATGCGCAGCAAGGAAGACGCGCACGACTACCGCTACTTCCCCGACCCCGACCTGTTGCCGGTGAAGCTCGACGAGGACTGGATCGAACGGGTGCGCGCGGGCCTGCCCGAGCTGCCGGAAGCGATGCAGGCACGCTTCATCGCGCAATACGGCGTCACCGCCTACGATGCGGCGATCCTCACCGGCTCGCGCGCGCTTGCCGACTACTTCGAGTCGGTGGCACAGCAGTGCGGCCAGGGCAAGCTCGCCGCCAACTGGGTGATGGGCGAACTCGCAGCCCAGCTCAACCGCTTCGATCTCGACATTGCTGCGAGCCCCGTGACCGCCGCGCAGCTTGCCCGGCTCATCGTCCGCATCCAGGACGGCACGCTCTCCGGCAAGCTCGCCAAGCAGGTGTTCGAAGGCCTGTGGGAAGGCGCAGGCGACGTCGACGCGATCATCGAGGCGCGCGGCCTCAAGCAGATGTCCGACGCCGGCGCACTAGAGAAGATCGTCGACGAGGTGTTGGCGGCCAATCCGAAATCGGTCGAGGAGTTCCGCGCCGGCAAGGAGAAAGCGTTCAACGCGCTGGTCGGCCAGGTGATGAAAGCGTCGAAGGGCCGCGCCAATCCGGGCCAGGTCAACGAGCTGCTCAAGGCCAGGCTGGGCTGACGCGGCCCAACCAGAAAAAAACGGGGCCGCGCGGCCCCGTTTTCATGTCCCGTCCGTTCAGGGCTTGCCGGTCAGTTCACGGAAACGCTGCTTGTCGGCGTCGTAGCGGGCGCGCACCGTCAACATCGCCTCCTGGTTCTTCTGGATCGTGCGCTGCAATTCCTCGAGCTCACGCTCACTCTGGCGCAGTTGCGCGAGCACGTTGTCGCCGGGCGTGCGGCCGTTTTCCTTGATGCGCGCGATGCGCGCGCGCAGATCCGCCAGGGTGGCTTTCACCGCCTCGCTGCGTGCCTCGGCGCTCTTGATCGCCAGTTTGTGGTACTCCAGCGCACGGTCGCGCGCCAGGTCGATTTCGGCTTCGGTGGTGTAGGTTTGCGTCAGTGCGCGGTCGAGCTGTGCCTGTTTGGCCTGCTCGGCCCGGACGTGCGCGAGCTCGGCCTGGCGCGCCGCCTCGGCCTGGCGCTCGGCCTCGGACTGGGTGCGCTTGATGACCGTTCCCTGCTTGTTCATCTCGGCCGCACCGCTCTTCTGGTAGGTGGGCGGCAG
Source organism: Thiobacillus sp. (assembly GCA_020217265.1). Taxonomy (GTDB): domain Bacteria; phylum Pseudomonadota; class Gammaproteobacteria; order Burkholderiales; family Thiobacillaceae; genus Thiobacillus. The sequence continues at coordinate 2,985 of JAIWOS010000106.1, forward strand.
GGTGTCGCTGTAGTGCACGCGGCCGTTGCTGTCGACCCAGCGGTACATTGCCGCGTGCGCCACACCCACGGCAAAAAACGCCGCCAGCAGGACGCTAGACGCCGTACGTTGCACGGTAGGCCGCCACGGCAGCAAGATCGGCTTGTCGGTTCGCATCGCGCTCCAGATACTCCAGCAAATTGTCCAGCGTGGCCACCGCCACCACCGGAATCCCGTATTGATCCCGCACTTCCTGCACGGCCGATTGCGCGCCGGTGCCGCGCTCCATCCGGTCCAGCGCAATCACCACGCCTGCCGGTTGGGCGCCTGCAGCGCGGATCAGTTCCACCGACTCGCGCACCGAGGTGCCCGCCGAGATCACGTCGTCGACGATCAGCACCCGGCCTTCGAGCCTCGCGCCGACCACCGTGCCGCCTTCGCCGTGATCCTTGGCTTCCTTGCGGTTGAACGCGAACGGCACGTTGCGGCCCAGGTCCGCCAGCGCGATCGCAATCGACGCCGCGAGCGGTATGCCCTTGTACGCCGGCCCGAACAGCACGTCGAACTCGATGCCCGAGTCGAGGATCGCTTTCGCGTAGAATTCGCCGAGCCGTTTCAGCTTCGCGCCGTCGTTGAAGAGCCCCGCGTTGAAGAAGTAGGGGCTCATCCGCCCCGCCTTCGTCTTGAACTGGCCGAAGCACAGCACCTTCGACGCCACGGCAAATTCCACAAAATCGGCTCTGTAATCGGACATCTCTTCACTTTTCTTTAATAAAACTCACGCGATGCGCATTATATCGGCCAACCTCAACGGCATCCGATCCGCCGCCACCAAGGGCTTCTTCGACTGGCTGCCAGTGCAAGCCGCCGACTTCGTCTGCGTGCAGGAACTGAAAGCCCAGGATGCCGACATGCATCCCGAATTCCGCGCCTGCGACGGCCTCACGGGCCATTTCCACTACGCCGAAAAAAAGGGCTATTCCGGCGTCGGCCTCTACACCCGCCATGCTCCCGATGAGGTCGTCGTCGGCCTCGGTCACGCCGAATTCGACGCCGAGGGGCGCTACATCGAAATCCGGCGCGGCAACCTCTCAGTCATCTCGCTTTACCAGCCTTCGGGCTCGTCGAGCCCCGAACGGCAGGAAGCCAAGTTCCGCTTCATGGACGCCTTCTACCCGCACCTCGAAGCGCTCATCAAGACAGGCCGCGAAATCGTCGTCTGCGGCGACTGGAACATCGCCCACCGCGAAATCGACCTCAAGAACTGGAAATCCAACCAGAAGAACTCCGGCTTCCTGCCCGAGGAGCGCGCCTGGATGACCCGGCTGTTCGACGAACTCGGCTGGGTCGATGTCTATCGCCGCCTCTACCCGCAGCACGAGGGCGAGGCCTATACGTGGTGGAGCAATCGCGGCCAGGCGTGGGCGAAGAACGTCGGCTGGCGCATCGACTACCAGATCGCCACGCCGGGGATTGCCGCCAGGGCAACATCGGGCTTCGTTTACAAGGCGCAGCGGTTCTCGGATCACGCTCCACTTGCGATTGACTACGCCTATGACTTGTGACGCACCGCGCTTTTGGCTCCGGCCGCCGCTTCGCGGCTTAACATCCGCTTCGCTCCTGTTAGCCTGCGCCGCAACAGGGCGCTCGCGCGCCATGTTGTCCGACCATGCGCCGCTGATCGTGGATTACGACTACACGCCATGACCGCCCACCCCTGGCTCGCCGCCTTCAAGGTCTACACCCACCCCCGCGTCGTCGGGATGCTGTTCCTCGGCTTTTCCGCCGGGCTGCCGCTGTTGCTGGTGCTGGGCACGCTGTCGTTCTGGCTGTCGGAAGCGGGCATCGCGCGCGCGACGATCGGCCATCTGTCGTGGATCGGGCTGGCGTATGGCTTCAAGTTCCTGTGGTCGCCGCTGGTCGACCGCCTGCCGCTGCCGCTCCTGACGCGCGCGCTGGGCAAGCGGCGGGCGTGGTTGCTGCTCTCGCAGGTCTGTATCGCGGCCGCGCTCCTGGGCATGGCGAACACCGACCCGGTGGTGAATCTCGCGCACACGGTGTTCTTCGCGCTGGCGGTGGCGTTTGCTTCGGCGACGCAGGACATCGCGCTCGACGCTTACCGGATTGAAGCCGTGGAAACCGAAAAGCAGGGCGCGATGGCGGCAACCTACCAGGCGGGCTACCGCATCGCCATGATCACCGCCGGCGCGGGCGCGCTGTGGATCGCGGCGGCGTTCGACCCTTCCGAAGCCACCTACGACTTCCGCCCGTGGCAGGTGGCGTACACGGCGATGGCAGCGTTCATGGGGGTGGGTATCCTCACCACGCTCGTCATCCGCGAGCCGGCGCACGCGGCGCCACTGACGCGCATCCGCGACCAGGGGTTCTTGCGCTGGCTGGCGACGAGCTTCGTGCAGCCCTTCGTCGAGTTCTTTGCCCGCTTCAAGTGGCAGGCGCTGCTGATCCTGGCGCTGATCGCGGTGTACCGCATTTCCGACGTGGTGATGGGCGTGATGAGCAACCCCTTCTATCAGGAGATGGGCTTCACCAAGGACGAAGTGGCGACTGTGTCCAAGGTCTACGGCGTGATCATGACCATCGCCGGCGCGGGGCTGGGCGGCCTCTTGGTGATGCGCATGGGGGTGATGCGCACGCTCTTCCTCGGCGCGCTGCTCTCCGCCGCGACCAATCTGCTGTTCGTGTGGCTCGCCGGGCGCGGCCACGACGTCTCCGCGCTGGTGTTCACGGTGTCGGCGGACAACCTCTCGGCCGGCATCGCCTCCAGCGCTTTCGTCGCCTACCTCTCGGGACTGGTGAACCAGAATTTCTCCGCCACGCAGTACGCGCTGTTCACGTCGGTGATGCTGCTCTTGCCCAAGTTCATCGCGGGCTTTTCGGGCGAGTTCGTCGATGCGTACGGCTGGGCGAATTTCTTCACCGGCACGGCGATGATCGGCCTGCCGGTGCTGGTACTCATCTGGCTGGCGGGGCGGGTTCGACGCCCGGATTGATGTGCTAGGCTAAGCACATGACCGATCTCGACACCCTCACCCGCCTGCCCCTGGCCGAGCGCCTCGCCGCGATGGAATCCCTATGGGATTCGCTCTGCCGCGACGGTGCCGCCGACCTGAGCCCCGACTGGCACCAGTCCATACTCGAAAGCCGCCTGGCCGAGCGTGAAAACGGGCAGCATCGCGACTGGGAAACGGTCAAACGCGAACTGCAATCGCTCACGCAGTCCTGAGCCCGCATGGTTGACGTGCGGATCGGCACTGGTGCCGAAGCGGATTTGCGGCTGGGGTTCGAATTCTACGAATCGCAGGCCAGCGGACTCGGCCGCTACTTCCTCGGCAGCCTGATCGCCGAAATCGACGCGCTGGCATTTTTCGCCGGCATGCATCCCAAGCCGCTGGCCGGTTTGTACCGCAGTCTGGCGCGCCGCTTCCCCTTCGCCATCTATTACGATTTCGATGGCAGCACGGCGCTGGTGCTGGCCGTGCTCGACTGCCGCCGCAATCCCCGTTCCATTCGCGCCGCGCTCGCTGCGCGTCGTCAGCCATGATCGAATTTTCCCTCCTCACCGCGCTCTTCGCCGGCCTCCTCGGCGGCGTGCACTGCGTGGGCATGTGTGGCGGCATCGTCGCGGCGTTTTCCTTCCGCGCCGACGGCACGCACCCGCCGTTCCGCCTGCATCTGGCGTACAACCTGGGGCGGGTGTCGTCGTACGTGATCTTCGGCGCGCTCGCAGGCGCACTCGGTGGCACGCTCAAGCTCGCCGATTTCATGCCGGTGCAGACCGCGCTCTACGTGCTGGCGCAGGCCGTGATGATCCTGCTCGGGCTGTATCTCGCCGGCTTCAATCAGTGGGTGCTGGTGTTCGAGCGCGCCGGCGGCGTGCTGTGGCGTCGGGTGAAGCCGTTGTTCCAGAAGCTGCTGCCGGTGAAATCGGTGCCGCAGGCCGTGCTCGCCGGCATGGCGTGGGGCTGGCTGCCCTGCGGGCTGGTGTATTCGGTGCTGGTGTCGGCGCTGGCGGCGGGCAGCGCCACCTCGGGCGCGGCGCTGATGCTGGCGTTTGGCCTCGGCACGCTGCCCAACCTGCTGGGCATGGGGCTGTTCGCGCGGCAGATCCAGCCTTTCATGCAGAACGCGTGGGTGCGCCGAGCGGCGGGGCTCGCGGTGGCGGGCTTCGGCGTGTGGGCGCTGGCGGCGCTGTTCTGGCGCGCGTTCAGCCCTTGAGGCGTTTTACCAGCGCCGCGCTGGTAAGCATTTCGAGCTGGGTTTCCAGCCGGATGACGCGCGCGGTGAGGTCCTCGATTTTCTGCTGCTGCTGTTTCATCGCCTCGGCCTGGCGGTCGACCTTGTCTTCGAGCTTGATCATGGCGGTGAGCGCGCCCCAGACGCGTTCGGTGACGCCCATCAGCGGCCCCGCTTTTGGGCGGCTTCGGCTTCCATCGCGGCGATGCGGGCGTTGCTCGCCTCGATGAAGGCGATCGCATCGTCGATGGCGGCGCCGGCGCGGGTGGCCGCGGCCTCGGCAGCCTCGGCGAGCGCGGCGAGTTCGGCTTCGTGTTCCTCGGCCTGGTAGGCAAAGGCGCCGCGCCGCATTAATTCGGACACGGGGATGGCGAGCCTTTTCGCCTTGTCGGCAATGGCCTGCTTGTCGGCGGCGGTGGCCTGCACGACGATGCGTTCGGCGGCAATGCTCATGCGTAAATCTCCTGTTCGAAACTCATGATGTACAGTCTATGTACATCGCGGACCCTGTCAAGCCAGCCCGCTGCCCGCGACGGCAGTGCCGCCTGGATGAACCGCGGCGTCGGCAGAGATGCCGTCGGGAAAAGGCTTATTTGTAGAACTTCTGCTCGAACGTCATTTCCCGCCGGGGTTCGCCGGCCACTTCGACGGCAGCGGTGAATTTCAGGGTGTCGGGCGGGGCGAAGCGGAAGTCGCCGAGGTAGTAGATGGCGGTACCTTCGCGGATTTCGCGCATGTCGATGTTGGCGAGCTGCTGGTTGAGGTTGGTGGCGTAGATGGAAATCTTCGCCGGCACCGGGGTGAGCGCGCCGACGGCGTTTCTTTTCAGCACCGACATGGTGACGAGCCCGCGCGTCTTGCTGCGTTCGATCCTGTAGGCGCGCGCGACTTCGGGCAAGAGGTCGTCAGTGGGAATGGCGTTGTAGTGAATTTCGAGCGGACCGAACTTCTGCGCGATTTCGGCCTGCGCGGAAAGGGACGCGACCCCCAGTCCCAGGGCCAGCAGCAGCGCTTTCATGGCAGTCTCCCCTGTTGTTGTCGATGCTGTGCAGTGTAGGCGTTTATCGCGGCGACGCCAGCCAGGCGGAGAGGTCGTCGAGCACGCGCGCCACCGCCTGGTTGGCGGCCGCCGCGGCGCCGGCGGCGTCGTAGCTCGTCAGCGCCACGCGCTGTTCGAACACGTGCCGGCCGACCAAGCTGCGCTGTTTGAGATCGACGAGTTCGACGCGCAGCTCCAGACGCAGGGTGCCGGGCACGCTCGTGGCGTCGTGGTAGAACTCGACGAGCTCGGTGTCGAGCATGAAGTCGCCGCGCACGTAGCCGCCGGCGTTGGCGACCCGCCAGTGGCCCTGACGGTCGAGGCGGGCGCGCAACAGGTCGGCGAAGCGCTTGCCGGGGCGCTCGGTCCAGCGCGCGAACTGGTACTGTCCGCGGGTGCCGGCTTCGCGGCTGAAGACGAGCTGATCGGCGTCGTAGAAGCCGCCGGCGGTGGTGTCGAGCACCAGCAGCACGGGCGCGTCGGCCTTGCGCGCGGCGGCCGCGGCGGCCGGCGTGGCGTCGTCGAGCACATAGTAGGTCGGCGCGGGGCTGTCGGGCTGGTCGCCAAAGTTCACGCAGCCGGCGAGCGATAGCGCCAGCGCGGCAAGGGCGAGCGAAGTCTTCATGGCAGTTTTTCTCCCGGGCCGAGCTGCTGCTTGACCGGCCCGAACAGGATGGCGCGCGGGTTGGACAGGCGCTGGCCGGCGGTGGTGAGCACGTCGGCGCTGGTGCGCACGTCGCGACTGACGTTGGTGATTTCCAGCGTGCCGGCGTCGGTGAGCTGCTGGATGCGGTTGGAAATGTCGGTGGCGTCCTGCTGGAGCTTGGCCAGGGCGGCGGTGGCTTCCTTCAGCGCGGCGTTGGCGTTGTTGCCGACGCCGACGATGCTGCCTTCGGCGCGGGTGGCGGCCTGGCTGATGCTGGCGCCGGCGAAGCGGAATTCGTCGGAGGCGTCGCGGATGCCCTGCACCGCGGCGTCGAGGCTGGACTTGTTGGCGGCGAGGTGGCCGGAAAGATCGTTGAGGTGGGCGAGCGTCTGGCTGATCGCGCGCTGGTTCTGTTCCGACAGCAGCGTGTTCATCTTTTCCAGCACCTGCGCGCCGTTGACCGCGAGCCGCGAGACGGCAGTGGCGACCTTGTCGATGTCGGAACTGCCTTCGCCGATCACCGGATAGCGTTCGCCAGGCGCAGTACTTTCGAGCAGCGGACGGTCGGACGGCCCGTTGTCGATCTCCACCGCCGCGATGCCGGTGACGAGATTGCGCTTGATGTATGCCACCGCGCCGTCGTGCACCGGCACGCCTTCGTCGATGCGCGCGGTGACGTTCACTGCCTCGTCGCCGCCGCGGGAAAAGCGGTACGCGTCGACCACGCCGACCTTGATGCCGCGCATTTTCACCGGGCTGCCGACCGCCAGGCCGTCGAGCGACTGCTGCTTGAAGTAGATAGTGTAGGTCTGGTAGGCGATGCGGTCGGCGGCGCCGACCAGCCAGACGATGGCCAGCGTCATCAGCGCGACCACGGCCAGCACCACGGTGCCCACCAGGGTGTAGCGGCCTTCAGTTTCCATGCGGATGTGTCTCCTCCGGCGTGCGCGCGGCGAAGTATTCCTTCAGCCACGGGTCGTCGAGTTGTTTGAGTTCGGTCACGCTGCCGCTGCCGAGCACGCGGCCGTTCGACAGGACGATGACGCGGTCGATGATGGAAAACAGTGTATCCAAGTCGTGGGTGACGAGGAATACGGTGAGGCCGAGACTGTCGGCCAGCAGCCGGATGAGGCGGTCGAAGGCGCGCGCGGAAATCGGGTCGAGCCCGGAGGTGGGCTCGTCGAGGAACAGGAGCTCGGGATCGAGTGCGAGCGCACGCGCCAGCGCCACGCGCTTTCGCATGCCGCCGGAAAGTTCGCTGGGTTTTTTGCGGGCCACGTCGGGCGGCAGGTTGGCAAGCCCGAGCTTCAGCCGCGCCAGCTGGCGGCAGGTGGCGTGCGGCAAGTCGGTGTGCTCGAACAACGGGGTGGCGACGTTGTCTTCCACGCTGAGCGAGGAAAACAGCGCGCCGTCCTGGAACAGCACGCCGAAGCGTCGGCGCAGCGCGTTCATTTGCGCCGGGGTCGCGTCCCACACCGACTGGCCGAAGAGCTCGATGCGCCCGCCCTGTGGCTTGAGCAGTCCGATGATCTCGCGCAGCAACACGGATTTGCCGGTGCCGGAGCCGCCGATGAGGCCGATCACTTCGCCGCGATCCACCGACAGCGACAGGCCGCGATGGATGACGTGCCCACCGAGCACGGTCGAGAGATCGCGGACGTCGAGCAGGGTGTCGGCCATCAGATGTCCAGCTTCACGAACATCACCGCGAAGATCGCGTTGAGGATGATGATGGCCACCAGGCTCTGCACCACGGTGGAGGTGGTGTTGGCGCCCACGCTGCGCGAATCGCGGGTGACCGCCAGCCCCATGCGGGCGGCGATGAGGGCGATGAACACGGCGAACACCGGCGCCTTGGCGAGCCCGATCAGCAGAGTTTTCAGCTGTAGCACGTCGGCGGTGCGGTCGAGGAACATGTGGCTGGAAATGTCGAGCTGCTCACGCGCAACGAGCATGCCGCCGGCGATGCCGGCAATATCGCCGATGAACACCAGGAGCGGCATGGCAACCAGCAGCGCGAGCATGCGCGGAATCACCAGCACCGCCAGCGGCGACAGGCCCAGCGTGGCAATGGCGTCGATTTCCTCGGTGACTTTCATGGTGCCGAGCTGGGCCGTGATGGCCGCGCCGGTACGGCCGGCGACGAGCACGGCCACGATGACCGGCGAGATTTCGCGCAGCACCGCCAGCAGGAGGCCGTCGACGACGAAGATGTTGGCGCCGTACTGCTGCGCCTGGTCGCCCAGCAGGTAGGCAAACACCACGCCAAGCAGGAACAGCATGCCGACGACGATGGGAATCGCGCCGACGAAGATGTCGCGCACCTGGGCGGCGAGTTCGCGCACGCGCCAGCGGCCGGGATGCCAGAGCAGGGTGCCCGCTTCGAGGACGAGGCGTCCGATGAAATCGAGCAGACCCAGCAGATGGCCCAGCATGGCCAGCGTGCCGCGCCCGACCAGCGCCCGTATGCCGTCGCGCGGAGGCGCGGCCAGGGCCCGCGTGGCGTCGCAATGCTGTGACACCAGGTCCATCAGGGCGCGGTGCGCGGGCTGGAAACCGCGCAGTTCGGGCATCGGGTCGCCGGCGTTCGGCCGCGCGGCGGCAAGCAGCAGCCAGGCGCCGTTGGTATCGAGCTGGGTGATCGCGGCGCCGTCGATCACGCGTACCGGCTGCCCGGCAAGCTCGGGGAGGGCGGCGGCGGATTCG
>JAIWOS010000038.1 GCA_020217265.1 Thiobacillus sp.
AAGCCGACGCCCGCGCGCGCGCGTTCGCCCTGCTCGAACGGCTCGGCATCGCCCAGCACGCCCACCGGCTGGCCAGGCACCTGCCCTACGGCGACCAGCGCCGGCTCGAAATCGCCCGCGCGCTGGCGAGCGAGCCCGTGCTGCTGGCGCTCGACGAACCGGCGGCGGGCATGAACCCGGCCGAGCGCGCCGCGCTGCGCGAACTCCTGCTGCAATTGCAGGCGGACGGGCTCACCCTGCTATTGATCGAGCACGACGTGAAGCTGGTCATGGGCTTGTGCACGCGGCTGGCCGTACTCGACTACGGGGTGAAAATCGCTGAAGGCACGCCCGAGGCGGTCAGCCGCGATCCGCGCGTCATCGCCGCCTACCTGGGGGACGAGACGGCATGAATGCGCTCTTGCACGTCAGCGGACTGACCGTGGCCTACGGCGGCATCCAGGCGGTGCGCGACCTCAGCCTGCACGTCGCGGCCGGCGAAATGGTCTGCCTCATCGGCGCCAACGGCGCCGGCAAGACCACCGCGCTCAAGGCCATCTGCGGGCTCGTTCCGCCACGAGCCGGTAGCGTGGAGTTCGACGGCCAGCCGCTCGTGGGGCTGCCGGCCCACCAGATTGCGCGCCGCGGCCTGGCGCTGGTGCCGGAGGGGCGGGGCGTCTTCCCGCGCATGTCGGTCGCGGAGAACCTGATGATGGGCGCCTACGCCCGGCGCGATCGCGCCGCCGTCGCCCACGATCTCGACCGGGTCTACGCCCTGCTGCCGCGCCTGACCGAGCGCCGCGCGCAGCCCGCCGGCCTGCTCTCCGGCGGCGAACAACAGATGCTGGCGCTGGGACGCGCGATGATGGCGCGGCCGCGCCTGCTGCTGCTCGACGAACCGAGCATGGGGCTCGCCCCCCTCATGGTGAAGGCCGTGTTTGACATCATCCGGCAGATCGCCCGCGATGGCGTCGCCGTCCTGCTGATCGAGCAGAACGCCCATCTGGCGCTGAAAACCTGCGCCCGCGGCTACGTCATGGAAAACGGCGCCCGCCTGCTGGACGGGCCGGCGTCACGCCTGGCCGCCGACCCCGCGGTGCGCCAGGCCTATCTCGGCGAACAAACGTAGCAAACATGCTACATGGTACAAACGTGCCCCAAGGGGATGGGCGATTTACGTTTGTTTTCGATAAACAGCATATGCTAATATTCTTCTCGCTCATACGAGTTGCTTATCCCGGTAGTTCCAATTCAATAACGTTTATCCTGGAGTTCATATGACCCTCGCCAAACTGACCGCTGCGCTGATCGCCGCTGCCGTTTCCTCCGCCGCGTTCGCCAACGGCACCGCCCCGGCCGCCGCCGCCACGCCCACCACCGCCGAAGCCTGGGTTGCCAAGATGACCGACCCGACCCAGAACGCCTCCGCGTTCAAGGATCCCAAGACCTTCGTGCCCTGGATGGTTGCCGTGACCGATCCCGCCACCGCGATGGCCATGACCAACGCGATGATGAATCCCCAGACCTCGCTGAACATGATGACCGGCATGATGAACCCGGCCACCATGACCAACTACATGCAGTTCATGGACCCCGCCGTTTCCATGAAGTGGATGGCCGCCGCGATGGATCCCAACTTCTACACCGCCGCCATGGCGCCCTTCATGAACCCCAACCTGTACATGAAGTGGATGATGGCCCCGATGGATCCGCGCGCCATGCAGATGGGCATGCAGATGATGAACCCCGGCCTGTACACCAACTGGATGATGGCCCCCATGAGCCCGCAGGCGATGAACGCCATGATGGCCCCCATGAACCCCGCCACCTACACCAACTGGATGAACACCGCCGTCAACCCCAACACCTACGGTGCCATGGGTGCGTTCGTGAATCCGGCCACCTACAGCAACGCCGCGCAGGGCTTCAACCCCTTCGTGTTCATGGCTCCCATGACCGGTGCTGCTCCCGCTGCGCCCGCCGCCCAGAAGTAATTCTGCGGCTTGCTGAAAAAACCCCCGGCCTGTGCCGGGGGTTTTTGTGCTTCCGGACGCCGTACCGGCGTGCCTGACGAAGCCTGGAGACAAGAATGATGTTTCGTCGCATGTTGCTGGCCCTGTTGCTGGCCACCCCCATTGCCGCAGCCTGGGCTGAGCCGGCTGCGAAGGAAAATTCCGCCGCGCGCATCGAGCGCATGCTCGACCTGCGCGACAACGCCAGCCTGGTGCGCGACCCGCAGCGGGCGCTCGAAATGGCCGACGCGATGACCGAGCCCGAATTCATCGTCGCCGCCATGGCCATGAGCGCCAATCCGGACGTCTGGCTGAAGGCCATGGAGCACGCCGGCGCGCCGGGTGTGCCCAAAAACCTGTCCCGCATGGCCGACCCCGAGATGCTGGCCGACTGGTTTTATTCGTCGATCGACCCGCAGTTCCAGCAGGCCATCGTGAGCCGCATGCTCGACCCCAAGAAATCGCAGCGCTGGATGCAGAGCATGGCCAATCCGCGCTTCTACATGAACGCGCTGGCGATGATGAACCCGGCGACGCCCATGCAGTGGATGAAGGTTACCGCCGACGGCCGCATGATCGCGCCCATGCAGCCCTGGTTCGACCCCAAGACCTATCTCAACTGGATGCGCCTGCCCGTGCCCGACAGCGCGACTGCCAAGAAGGCCGAACCGCTGCCCGGCGCCGCCTACGGCTGGAAGCCGCCGCAGCGCTACTGAGCGAAGCGGTAGAGCCGGCGTTCCGTCAATACCGCGTCCAGCGGCATGTCCCACGGATCGTGGGGCAGGCGGTCCACCTTCTGGCACTCGTAGGCCACGCCGACCAGGCGCGGCTTGCGCCAGTGCCGCCGATGCCGCATGAAGGCAAGCGTCGCATCGTAGTAGCCCCCCCCCATGCCCAGCCGGTGACCGGCGAGGTCGAAGCCGACCAGCGGCATCAACAACACGTCGAGCTGGCGTGCGCTCAAGGCGCGCGCATCGATCGGTTCCGGAATGCCGTAGCGGTTCGGCGCCATTTTCGTGTTTGCCTGCAGGCGGCCGAAGCGCATCACCCGCCCGCGCCGGGGCAGCACTGGCAGGCAGCATTCGCGGCCCATCCACAGCGCCTGGTTCAGGAGCGGACGCACGTCGAACTCGCCGTGTTGCGGCAGGTAAAAGCCGATGCGCCGCGCGCGCAACAGCACGCCCGCACGCAAAGCCAGCCGGCTCGCGTCGCGCGCGGCGCGTTTGCGCGCGTGCGGGCCGACGGCGTTGCGGGCGGCCTTGAGCTGGCGTCTGAGTTCGGATTTGTTCATCTAAGGAAGGACTCCCCGCCTGTGCCGTGACCGGCCGCGGACTCTTGAACCGGGGGTTCAAGATGGCTGCGTTCAAAGGCGCTTCGGGCACATGAGACATGTCACGCGCACACCCGCACCGGAATAGGACGCTGCCTTGCACGTATGCATTGGTTCAGAGAAATTGCAGCCGACCTCGAACACCGCAGGGAGCGGGTCAAGTTTAAAAGAGTTTGTCCTGATCTTCCAGCACGGCTTCCAGGAGCGCGTTGCAATGCGCCACCCGCGACCGCGCATCCTCGGTGAATCCGCCTCCGCCTCGGGTGAGCGCCTCGTGCGCCAGGTTGAGCCCCGCCATGATGGCGATGCGCTCGGCGCCGATGACCTTGCCGCGATCCCGAATCTCGCGCATTTTCTCGTCCAGGTAATCGGCCGCCGCGATCAGCGCGGATTCCTCCTCGCGCGCGCACGCCACTTTGTAGGCGCGGCCGAGAATGTGGATTTCGATCGAGCGGGCGGTCGTCATCAGGCGTCCTCCGGCAGGGCGTCGAGCAGGGCCTGCAGGCGCTGTTTCGCGGCGTCGAGCCGCGTGGCCAGTTGCTTGTTGTCCTGCTGCGCGCTCAACAACTGCTGGCGCAGCGCGACGTTTTCGCGGCGCAGGCTCTGGCACAGTTCGGCCACTTCGCGAATCCTGACTTCGAGCGTATCGAGTTCGGCGTGCATGGCGGGGAACTATAGGGGGCGGCGCGCGCAGGGTCAATCACGGATGCGCCCGTCAGGCGCGCATGGGTATAATGCGCGCCTTCAGGTGCCGTGGCGGCGTTCTGTCGCCAGGGTTGAACGGGAAACAGGTGCGCGCTCGTCGCCAGGCCTGTGCTGCCCCCGCAACGGTAAGCGCTAAACGGTTCGTCACACACGCCACTGGGCTTGCCCGGGAAGGCGACGAACTTCAGGCGCGAGCCCGGATACCGGCCTGGACCGTCGCCGACGGATCGTGCAACGCGCCTGCGGGGAACCGGGCGCATCAATCGGGATTTATCATGCGTCAAACCTCACTCGCGCTTGCGCTCGCCGCAGGCTTCGTCGCGCCCGTGTGCGCGCAAACCCCGCCGACCTTCGTCGGCGATACCATCGTCGTGACCCCCACGGGCACCGAACAGGCGCTGGCGGCGCCCCTGCAGCACACCAGCGTGATCACGCGCGCGGAGATCGAGGCTTCCGCCGCCCCGGACCTGCCGACCTTGCTGCGGCAGGAATCCGGCGTGGAAATCGCGCAGACCGGGGGGATGGGCGCGCAGGCCGCGATCCGCATCCGCGGTTCCGAATCCGACCACGTGCTGGTGCTGATCGACGGCGTGCGCGTCAACTCGGCCAGCACCGGCGCCACCGCCATCGACCAGCTGCTGCTCGATGAAGTCGAACGCGTCGAAATCGTGCGCGGCAACGTGTCGAGCGTGTACGGCTCCGAGGCCATCGGCGGCGTGGTGCAGATATTCACCCGGCGTGGCACGGGCGCGGTCAGGCCCGGCCTCAAGGTCGGGCTGGGGACGGACGACACGCGCAAGCTCGCCGCTTCCATCGGCGGCATGCTGGGGGATACACGCCTGCATTTCGGCGTGACGCGCACCCAGACCGACGGCTTCTCCAGCGCACGCGCCGCATTCGTGCCCGCGCCCTTCGTCTTTGCGCCCGCGGACATCGACGACGATGCCTACCGGAACACCACGCTCAACCTGGCGCTGTCGCATCGATTGTCGGGCGCGCACGAAATGGGCCTGACAGCCTTCCGCAGCGCGGGCGATACCGAATTCGACGGCGCCTCGCGCAACCACAGCGAACAAACGCTCACGGCAGTATCCGTCTACAGCGAAAACCGCTGGCTGCCCGGCTGGCTGAGCCGCGTGCAGGCTTCGCAGGGCGTCGACGACCTGACTTCCGATTTCAACGGCGCCACCGGCGACCGCTTCCGCACGCGCAATCGCCAGCTCGCCTGGCACAACACGGTCAATCTGGGGCCAGGCACCCTGCGCGCCGGCGCCGAAGGCCTGTGGCAAGGCTTCGATTCCAATCAGTCCTACAGCGGCGACGCGCGGCGCGTGGCCAGCCTGCTGGCGGGCTACACGGCCGCGCTGGGGGCGCACGAGATGCAGCTCAATCTGCGCCGGGACGATTACAGCGACGTGGGGGCGGCGACCACCGGCCTCGTCGGCTATGGCTACCGGCTGACGCCGGCCCTGCGGCTGGCGGCGAGCTATTCCACAGCCTTTCGCGCGCCGACCTTCAACGAGCTGTACGGGCCATTCGGCAGCAATCCCGCGCTCGATCCGGAACGCGCGCGCAGCGCCGAGCTGGGGCTGACTTACCACGGCAGCCTCGGGCTGGCGCGCCTGACGGCGTTTTCCACCCGTACCCGCGACCTGATCAATTTCGTGCCGCCCACCTTCACCGCCACCAACGTCGATCGGGCCCGCAACCGCGGCGTCGAGCTCGCGTGGCAAGGCCGGGTTGCCGGACTCGACGCGCGCGCTGCCTTCACCGCGCAAAATCCCGAGGACGCCTCGACCGGCCTCGGCCTGCTGCGCCGTGCCGATCGTTTCGGCAGCGCGTCGCTCGGCGGCGGCCTTGGCGAGGCGTTCGACTGGCGCGCCGAAGTGCTGGCGTCGGGCCCGCGGCCGGATGTGCACGCCACGAACTTTACGCGCACGACGGTGCCGGGCTACGCCATAGTCAACCTCAGCCTGGGCTGGCAGCCCGCGCGCGACTGGCACCTGTCCGCCAAGCTGCTCAACCTGCTCGACAAGGACTATTCGCTCGTGCACGGCTACAACACGCAGGGGCGTGCGCTGTTCGTCGAACTGGCGTTCGCGCCGAAGTGAGTGCCCTCCGGGCGCGCTTGGCTGTAGGCTTGGGGGTTTCTCCCCTTTCCGACCCCCGCCATGAGCCAGGAAAAGTCTGACCGTCACGCCGCCCGCATGGCCCGCAAGAAGGCCGTCATCGACGCGGCGATCGCCGCCGCCACCGACGAACGCGGCCTGCTGCTCGTCGTCACCGGCAACGGCAAGGGCAAGAGCACGGCGGCTTTCGGCATGGTCGCGCGCGCGCTCGGCCACGGCCTCAAGGTCGGCGTGGTGCAGTTCATCAAGAGCCGCACCGACACCGGCGAGGAAGCCTTCCTCGGCCAGCACGCCGAATGGCACGTCACCGGCGACGGCTTCACCTGGGACACGCAGAACCGCGAGCAGGACATCGCCACCGCCCGCCGCGGCTGGGCGATCGCCGCGCGCATGCTGGCCGACCCGGCGTACCAGCTGGTGGTGCTGGACGAGCTGACGTATCTCCTCAACTACGGCTATCTCGACAGCGATACCGTGCTCGACGCGCTCGCGCACCGGCCGCCGATGCAGCACGTCGTCGTCACCGGCCGCGCCGCGCCGGCGGCGCTGGTCGAGCTGGCCGACACCGTGTCGGAGATCGCCGACGTGAAGCACGCCTTCCGCGCCGGGGTGAAGGCGCAGCCGGGCATCGACCTGTAATCAGGCCGTAACCGCACTGCCATACAACGCAGGTTTCGATCCTGCCGGAGTGTGCCGTGCGTATCCTGATGGTGTCCGACGTGTATTTCCCGCGCGTCAACGGCGTGTCCACGTCGATCCAGACCCTGCGCCAGGCGCTGGCGGCGGCCGGGCACACGAGCGTGCTGGTGGCGCCCGACTATCCCGGCGCGCAGGCCGAGGCCGACATCGTGCGGGTGCCGGGCTGGCCGGTGCCGCGCGACCCGGAGGACCGGCTGATGCACTTGCGGGCGCTGGCGGCGGCGCTCGACGCGCTCAACCCGGCCGACTTCGACCTCGTCCACATCCACACGCCGTTTCTCGCGCACCGCGCTGGCGTGCGCTGGGCCAGGAAACACCAGCTGCCGAGTGTTGAGACCTACCACACGCTGTTCGAGGAATACTTTCACCACTACCTGCCCTTCCTGCCCAAGGCCTGGCTCGCGGCGGCGGCGCGCATGATCTCGCGCAAGGAATGCGACGGCGTCACCGCGGTGATCGCGCCTTCGTCGGCGATGAAGACGGCGCTCGAAGCCTACGGCGTGACGAGCCCGATCCACATCATTCCCACCGGCATCCGCATGGCCGACTTCGCCAACTGCGACGGCCCCGCGTTCCGCGCGCGCCACGGCATCGACCCCGCGCGGCCGGTGATGAGCTACGTCGGCCGGGTGGCGTTCGAGAAGAACATCGATTTCCTGCTCGCCGTGACCGAAACCGTGCGCCGCGACCTGCCCGAGGTACTGTTCGTGATTGCGGGCGAGGGCCCGGCGCGCGCACAACTCGAACGCGCCGTGGCGAAGCGCGGACTGGCGGACAACGTGCGCTTCGTCGGCTACCTCGAACGCAAGACCGAACTGCCGGCGTGCTACTGCGCGGCGGATGTCTTCGTGTTTGCATCGAAAACCGAAACCCAGGGCCTGGTGCTGCTGGAGGCAATGGCGCTTGGCGTGCCGGTCGTCGCGCTGGCCGAAATGGGCACCAAGGACGTGCTGCACGAAGGCGCAGGCTGCCGCATTGCGCCGGATGATGTCGAAGGCTTTGCCCGTACCCTCCTGCCGCTGTTGCAGGATCGTGCTGCGGCGCGCGCGCTCGGCGAGGCGGGCAAACCCTACGCGGCGGGCTGGTCGGAAGGGCGCATGGCCGATGCGGTGATCGGCCTGTACCGCCAGCTGGGCGAGGCTGGCATCGCGTGCGCGGCATAATGGCGGGGTGAGTGCCCCCGCTGTCTACACCGGCCGTTTCGCGCCGTCGCCCACCGGCCCGCTGCATTTCGGCTCGCTCGTCGCCGCCGTGGCGAGCTGGCTGGATGCGCGCGCTGTGGGCGGCCGCTGGCGGGTGCGCATGGAAGACCTCGATACCCCGCGTTGTGTGCCGGGCGCTGCCGACACCATCCTCGCCCAGCTCGAAGCCTACGGCCTCGTCTGGGACGACGGCGTGCTCCATCAATCGCAACGTACCGAGGCCTACGCCGCCGCGCTCGACCGGCTGAAAGCCACGGATCACGCCTATGCCTGCGCCTGCACCCGCAGCCAGCTCGCCGCCGCGCCGAGAAATGCCGAGGGCGAAACAATCTATCCGGGCACCTGTCGCGCCGGTCTGGCCCCGGGCGCGGTGGCACGCGCGTGGCGGGTAAGGGTCGATGCCGCAAACGTCTGCTTTCAGGACCGGGTGCGTGGCCATCTGTGCCAGCGCCTCGACATCGGGGTCGGCGATTTCGTCGTCAGGCGCGCCGACGGCCTGTTCGCCTACCAGCTCGCGGTCGTCGTCGACGACGCCTTCCAGGGCGTTACCGACGTCGTGCGCGGCGCCGACCTTTTGTGGAACACGCCGCGCCAGATTCATCTGCAACACCTGCTCGGCCTGCCCACGCCGCGCTACGCGCACGTGCCGCTCGTCGTCAACGCCGCCGGCCAGAAGCTCTCCAAGCAGACGCTGGCACCCGCGCTGCCCGCGTCCGGGCGCGGTGCCGTGCTGGCCGACGCGCTCGCCGCACTGGGCCACGCGCCGCCTGCCGAACTGCAAGGCGAGGGCCCCGAGTCGCTTCTGGCGTGGGCACGTGCTCGCTGGCACATTGAAAACGTGCCCGGGCATCCCGTCGTTGCCAAGCGCGTGCCCTGACCGGACAATCCACCCACCACCCACTGCTCACCCCAACCATGGCCCAACTCCCCCCCGCTGTCGATCAAGTCCTGCGCGTCCACGCCGGATTCATCCACACCGTCGTCAACGCGCTGCGCGACCGCAGCCAGCTGCCCGACCTGATGAAGCAGCTCGACGCCGCCGAGGAAGCCGGCTGGGCGCGGCTCGTCGGCGCGCTGCGGCACGTCATCAACGGCCGCCGCGACCCGTCGATCAGGCTGGGGCTGGATGAAGAAGACGGCATCCTGCTCGACGCCATCCTGCGCGGCATCGACAACCCCGCCACCCTGCCGCCGCTCGATGCCCAGCCGGACGGCAGCGCCGCCGCGCCGGGGCTGGCTGCGCTGATCGACGCCTCGGCGCGCGGCGACGCGCAAGCGATGTCCGTGCTCGCCAACATGGCCGAGCAGATGATGAAGGCCGGCGGCGACATGGCGCTGCTCGGCGGCCGCATGCGGCGGCTGGTCAACGGCGAGCGCGACGCCGACCCGCTGATCGCCGGCATGGGGCCGCTCGGCCGCGAGCTGATGATCAGCCTGCTTGACGAGCTGGCCAGGCTGCGTCCGCAGTGACGGCTGGACAAACAGGGGTCGCCTCGGCTAGAATGCGCGGCTTTCCGCGACCTGTTGCGAGAAAAAGGTGATGTAGCTCAGTCGGTTAGAGCATCGGATTCATAATCCGGGGGTCGGCAGTTCAAGTCTGCCCATCACCACCAGATTCCTTCCTGCCGGACCCGTCCGGCAGTCCCCGCCCCCAGTTTCCTCACTGCACCGGCGCCATGAAAAAACTCTACATCAAGACCTTCGGCTGCCAGATGAACGAGTACGACTCGGACAAGATGGCCGACGTGCTCGGCGCATCCGAAGGCTACGTCAAGACCGCCACGCCGGAAGACGCCGACGTGATCCTGTTCAACACCTGCTCGGTGCGCGAAAAGGCGCAGGAAAAGGTGTTCCACGATCTGGGGCGGGTGCGGCAGTTCAAGGCCGCCAACCCCAACGTCGTCATCGGCGTGGGCGGCTGCGTGGCGAGTCAGGAAGGCGCGGCCATCGTCGCGCGCGCGCCGTATGTGGACGTGGTGTTCGGCCCGCAGACCCTGCATCGTCTGCCCGAGCTCATTGCCAAAAAACGCGAAACCGGCCGTCCGCAGGTCGACATCAGCTTCCCCGAGATCGAGAAGTTCGACCACCTGCCGCCGGCGCGCGTCGAAGGCGGCGCGGCTTTCGTGTCGATCATGGAAGGCTGCTCCAAGTACTGCACGTTTTGCGTGGTGCCGTACACGCGCGGCGAGGAAGTGTCGCGCCCGTTCGATGACGTGATCGCCGAAGTGGCGCGGCTCGCCGAACAGGGCGTGAAGGAAGTCACCCTGCTGGGGCAGAACGTCAACGCCTATCGGGGCGCGATGCACGACGGCGAGATTGCCGACTTTGCGCTGCTGCTCGAAGTGGTGCACGAGATTCCCGGCATTGAACGAATCAGATATACCACCAGCCACCCGCGCGAAATGACCGAGCGCCTGATCGCCTGCTACGGCACGCTGCCCAAGCTGGTGTCGCACCTGCACCTGCCCGTGCAGTCGGGCTCCGACCGCATCCTCGCGGCGATGAAGCGCGGCCACACCGTGCTCGAGTTCAAGTCGATCGTGCGCAGGCTGCGCGAGCAGCGGCCCGGCCTGTGCCTGTCGTCGGATTTCATCGTCGGATTTCCCGGCGAGACCGAGGCCGATTTCAACGCCACCATGAAGCTCATCGAGGAACTGGATTTCGACGCCAGCTTTTCCTTCATCTACAGCAAGCGCCCCGGCACGCCCGCGGCGGACTATGCTGACGATGTGAGCGCAGAAACCAAAACCCGGCGGTTGATGCAGTTGCAGGCGCAGATCGAGGCGCAGGCGCAGGTCGTCAACCGCGCCATGGTCGGCACCGTGCAGCGCGTGCTGGTCGAGGGGCACGCGCGCAAGAACGCCGCAGAACTCGCCGGCCGCACCGACAACAACCGCATCGTCAATTTCGCCGGGCCGGATCGCCTGCTGCACCACTTCGTCGACGTGCGCATCACCGAGGCGTTGCCGCACAGCCTGCGCGGCGAGATCGTGACGCGCGAATCGGGCGGCCGGATCGAAACCTGAGTCCATGCTGCCCGCCCGATTTCCCTCTCCCCACCCCTCTCCCGCTTGCGGGCGAGGGGGGCACCGAAACGCGTTGCGTTGCCCGGCAATCTGCAGAGGCGTGGCCGCTTGAAGACCGGTGTCGTCGAACTCAGGCTCGCGCCGGAAGACAACCGCCGGCTCGCCAACCTGTGCGGCCCGCTCGACGAAAACCTGCGGCAGATCGAGGCGGCGTTCGACGTGACGATCGCACGGCGCGGCATGAGCTTCCGCGTCAACGGCGACCCTGCGCAGGCCGAAAAGGGCGCGCAGGCGATCGAGCACTTCTACAACCGCGCGCACGACCCCCTCTCGCTCGACGACATCCAGCTTGGCCTCGTCGAGCTCACCCGCGGCCGCGCCGACGACGAGGATGCCGGCCCGCGCCTGCGCACGCGCCGGGCCGAGCTGCGCG